>SXHE01000364.1 GCA_005773755.1 Planctomycetia bacterium | reverse complement strand
GTTCTTCACGACCAAGTTCACCGGGCGCGGGCTGGGGCTGGCCGCGGTGCAGGGGATCGTGCGGGCGCACCACGGCGCGATCAAGGTGTACTCACAGGTGGGGAAAGGGACGACATTCAAGGTGCTGTTCCCGGCGCACGACCGGGCGGCAGTACCGATCGCGAGCGCACCCGCGGCTCCCGCGCGCGACGGGCGCGGACGCCGCATCCTGGTGGTGGACGACGAGGAAGACGTGCGCGTGTTCGCCCGGAAGGTGCTCGAACTGGCGGGGTTCGTGGTGACACTCGCGGTGGACGGTCAGGCCGGGACCGACACGTTCGCGGCCACCCCCACCGCGTTCGCCGCGGTACTGCTCGACCTCACCATGCCGCGGCTCGGCGGGGCCGACGCCTACCGCGCGATGCGGCGCGGCCGCGCGGACGTGCGCGTCGTGCTCACCAGCGGGTTCGCCGAACAAGAGGCGACGGCCGGGTTCGAGGGCAAGGGCTTGGCCGGCTTCCTGCGCAAGCCGTTCCGCGCCGACGAACTGCTCGACGCCGTGTTCGCGGCCGTGGGGGTGTGACGCGCTGCCGCTTCGCGCCATACGCTATCCCCTCCCACCCCCACGAGACCCGCCATGCGCGCCGCGCTCGTCTTCACGCTGTTCGCGCTCGCGCCGTCCGCGGGCGCGGCCGACCCGAAGCCGCTCGAGTTCAAGCTGACCTTCGACAAGGCCGTGCTCGACGTGCCGTTCACGGGGCGCGTGTACGTCACCTTCCGCGCCGGCTCCGCGTCGCCGCCGTCGGGCCTCAACTGGTTCGCCCCGGAACCCGGACTCGCTAAGGACGTGAAGAACTGGAAGCCCGGCGAGCCGCTCACCATCGGCGCGAAGGACATCGCGTTCCCAAAGCCGCTCGCGGACCTGAAGCCGGGCAAGTACTACGTTTGCGCGGTGATGGACCGCGACCGCGGCGGCATCGACTTCCTCTCCAGCCCCGGCAACGTCCACGCGAAAACGGTGCAACTCGACCTCGACCCGAAGGCGACCGGGACCGTCGAGTTGAAGCTCGATCAAGTGGTGAAGCCGCGCGAGTTCAAGGAAACGGAAACCGTCAAACTCGTCGAGATCGAGAGCAAGAAACTGACCGCGTTCCACAAGAAGCCGACGACGATGCGCGCGGGCGTGGTGCTGCCGCCGTCGTTCGGGAAGGAGCCGGACCGCAAGTACCCGGTCGTGTACGAGGTGACCGGGTTCGGCGGGAACCACTTCGCCGCGTTCGGAGCGGCCACCCGCAAGGCCTGGGACGTGGCCGGCACCGAGATGATCTGGGTCGTGCTCGACGGCAACTGCCGGCTGGGTCACCACGTGTTCGCCGACTCCGCGAACAACGGCCCGGTCGGGACCGCGCTCGTCGAAGAGTTGATTCCGGCGCTGGAGAAAAAGTACCGCGGCAGCGGCGTGCGGTTCACCACCGGGCACTCGTCGGGCGGGTGGAGCAGCCTGTGGTTGCAGGTCGCGTACCCGGACACGTTCGCCGGGTGCTGGTCAACGGCCCCGGACCCGTCGGACTTCCGCGACTTCCAACTGGTGAACATCTACAAGGACGCGAACATCTACGCCGACACGAGCGGCAAGCTGCGCGAGCTGTCGCGGCCGACGACGCGCGGCCAGACGCTCACCTACAAGGCGTTCTGCGCGATGGAAGACTACATGACCCGCGGCGGGCAGCTCGGCTCGTTCGACGCGGTCTTCAGCCCGCGCGGCGCGGACGGCAAGCCGCTGCCCCTGTGGGACCATGCCACCGGGGCCATCGACCCGAAGGTGGCGAAGGAGTGGGAGAGGTACGACATCCGACTGAAGCTCACGCGCGAGTGGAAGACCCTCGGCCCCAAACTCGCGGGCAAGCTGCACGTGTTCTGCGGCGACGAGGACACGTTCTACCTCGACGGCGCGGCCCGGCTGCTGAAGCGGTCGCTCGCCGACCTCAAGAGCG
This sequence comes from Planctomycetia bacterium, assembly GCA_005773755.1. GTDB lineage: Bacteria > Planctomycetota > Planctomycetia > Gemmatales > Gemmataceae > Gemmata. The sequence goes on along the minus strand of SXHE01000364.1, from coordinate 1,909 downwards.
ACGCGGTGGTGGAGATGTTCCCCAAGCGGCACCACGGGAACCTGGTCGATGCCGCGCTGCGGAAGCGGATGAACGAGGAGATGGCCGCGGCGGCCCGCAAGGCCGGAAGGAGCGCACCGTGAGCGAACCGGCGACCCCGACGCGGAGCTACGCCGACCGCGTGCGCGGCGAGCGGGGCAACAACGTGTTCCTGGTGCGCGGGTCCGACTCGACCGGTCGGCCGGCGTGGTATTTCGTGCTGGTCGATCCGGCGAAGCGGGCCGCGTTCCGCAAGGCGTTCAGCGGCACCCTCGAACTGAACGCCTACGGTCGGGTGCTCGCCTCCGGCTACGGCCCCGACCCGCCCGACGACGTGCGCGCGCGCATGACGACCGAGTACGGCTTCACGGGGGAATAAGCCCATTGCAGCTTCGCCCGGTCACACCACCTCGCCCAGCCCCGGCGTTGGGGCCACGCCGTCCACGGCGAACAGGCGCAGCTTTTCCAGACGTACCGCGCCCGGCCCTTCGATCTTCTCGAACTTCAGCGTGACGGTCGTTTCGCGGGGCAGGTGGAACGGCAGGTCGCGGGCGTTCGCCAGGAACCACCACGCGACCACGTACCACTTGCCGCGCAGCGCGCGGTCGTGGCTCACCTCGTAGGCGAGCGTGCTGTCGGCGTCCGCGGTCACGTCGATCTCGGCGACGTAGCGGCCCGCGGGCAGCCGCAGTACTAGCTCGTACGCGCCCGCACGAAGAAGCTCACTGCCGGCGAACTCCCTCACTACGCGCCGCGGTCGGCGGTTCGCGTAGGCGGTTTCGCCGAGCCGGTCGCGATGGATACACACGACGTTCCGCACAGACGAACCCGCGGGGAAGTCGCTTGCCCGCCGCACATCCTCGTAAGAGCCGCAGTCGAACACCTCGTAGCCGAGTTCGCGGACGAGGTCGAGCGCGCGAATCTCGTGCGTCCGCTGTTCCAGAACGAGGTGCGGCTTGTGCCGGGCGAGCGTGTTGCGGAAGCCCGCGAGCGCGTCGGCCGCCGCGCCCTCGATGTCCATCGTCCCGACGTTGGGGACGAGACCGTAGCGGGCCGCGTAGTCGTCGAGCGCGAGCGTCGGGATCGCGCGCTCGGTCGTGTCGGCGGGCACGCGGCCGGTCACGGTCGCCGCGGCCGGCACACCGGGCGGCACGAGCAGCGTGACCCATTCGCCGGTGGTGTGCCAGACGGCCGCGTGGACGAGGTGGACGTTGTTGAGCGCGTTCGCGGTGCAGTTGTTCGTGAGCTTGGCGAGCATTCCGGGATTGGCCTCGAACGCGCACACGGTGCCGCGCGGCCCGACGGCGCGGGACATCACCTGCGCCAGCGCGCCGTCGAACGCGCCCACATCGAAGCAGGTGTCGCCGGGGCGGATCAGGTCGCGCAGCGCGAGGTTCACGCCCGGCTCGCCGCACACCGGTTCGTGCCACGCGGGGGTGTCGCGGACCAGCCACCCGGCCCCTGCGATGCGCCCGTCCAGCACGCTGCACAGGTTGTCGAACCGGTTCCGCCGCACCAGCCGCAGGTTGAACACCTTCAGCGCCGATTGAACGAGCGCGCTCGCGGTCTTCATGTGTGGTCTCCGAAAGAGGACCGCGGTTGTACGGCGAACGCTCCCGCGCCGGCAATACCAACCGGACCGCGGTCACGCCTTCGGTGCGAGGACGGGGCCGTCGTCACGTCGGCCGAGTGGTTCGGGCGCGGGTCGCGTCTCGACTTCAGAATCGGCGGTCAACCAGTCGGGCAGTTTGCCGTCTTTCAATTACCCACAAGTTCCGTGTTCGGCTCGGGGCATTTGGAGTAATGTGGCGCTGAGGAGAGGCTTCGCCCGGTACTTGTCGGAGGCACCGACATGGACGCATGGGTCGAGCACGAACTGGAGGGCGGTCAT
>SXHE01000363.1 GCA_005773755.1 Planctomycetia bacterium | reverse complement strand
CCCTCCCCCGGCCCCTCCCCTGTGCGGGGAGGGGAGCACAGGGGCTTTCCTTCCCGCGCGCCGTGTTGCGGTGTGGTACTTCAATCGCGAACCCACCCCTCCCCGCTCAGGGGAGGGGCCGGGGGAGGGGTTTACCACGCGATCCGGACACCAGCACGGGTAGCATGAAACAGAGGCCGTCTACAGACCCGGCTATAATATACAAGTGTGCGCATCATCCGCGCGGAAGTCAAATCGCTTTTGGTGGAATTGTCGCGGAAATTGCCCCCGCTAGAATGTCAGTCGGTTTTGGGGCGGTGCTTCACACCTGTAACCGCCCTTCCGCCGCTCGCTCGCCGCGCCCGTCGCGCGGTTCCGCCCGCGGCAGCTCCCCCCTCCAATGAGCGCACAACCCGGTGCCCCCGCGGACCCGGCCAAGCCGCACCACCAGTCGTTCTGGCTGTGGGTCATGTGCTTGACCGGCGTCGACTACTTCTCCACCCTCGGCTACCAGCCGTCCATCGCCTACGACAACGCCGGCCTGCTCGCGCCGCTGGCGACCATCGTGCTGGTCGCGGTCACGCTGTTCGGCGCGCTGCCCGTCTACTGGTACGTGTGCGGCCGGTCGCACACCGGGCAAGGCTCCATCGGGATGCTCGCGAAGCTGGTGTCCGGCTGGGGCGGCAAGACCCTCGTGCTGGTGCTGCTCGGGTTCGCCGCCACCGACTTCGTCATCACGAAAACGCTGTCCGGCGCGGACGCAGCGGTTCACCTGATTAAGAACCCGCACTGGCCTCTCGACGTGCCCGACGACGCGACCAAGACCAAGCAGGCGATCTACGTCACCTCGTTCCTGCTGATCCTGCTGGGCGCGTCGTTCATGCGCGGGTTCCGCGAGGTGATCGGCCTCGCGGTCGTCATCGTCACGGTCTACATGGCGCTCAGCGCGGTCGTGATCGGCGCGGGCGTGGTGTACCTGTTCGAGCACCCGGCCGCGTTCGAGCAGCTCGTCGCGCGGATTCAAGCGGGCGAGTGGTACATCAAGGAGGCCGAGCGCCCGCTGGCCGGCACCGGCATCCTGACCATCATCGCCATCAGCCTACTCATCTTCCCAAAGCTGGCGCTGGGCCTGTCCGGGTTCGAGACCGGCGTAGCCGTCATGCCGCTGGTGAAGGGCAAGCCAGACGACGACCCGAAGGAGCCGAAGGGCCGGATCGCCAGCACCCGCAAGCTGCTGCTGTGCGCGGCCCTCATCATGTCGGTGTACCTGATCTCGTCGTCGGTCGTGGTCGCGTGCCTCGTGCCGCCGCACCACCTCTCCAAAGTGGACGCGAGCGGCGCGGACCGGCCCGACGTGACCGACAAAGACCTGAAGGCGAAGGACCGGGCGCTGGCGTACCTGGCCCACGGCGACAACCCGGACGGCAAGCTGCTGCCGTTCTTCGGCGACGTCTTCGGCACCGCGTACGACCTGTCGACCGTCATCATCCTGTGGTTCGCTGGGGCGAGCGCGATGGCGGGTCTGTTGAACCTCGTGCCGCAGTATCTGCCGCGGTACGGCATGGCCCCGGAGTGGGCACGGGCGATCCGCCCGCTGGTGCTGCTGTTTACGGTGGTGAACCTGATCGTCACGCTCATCTTCAAGGCGAACGTGGACGCGCAGAGCGCGGCCTACGCCACCGGCGTGCTGGTGCTCATCACCAGCGCGTGCGTGGCCAGTGTGATCGACATCTGGCAGCGGCGCGAGGGGTCGTGGGCGCGGCGCGTGTGCTGGCCGTTCCTGCTCATCACCCTCGTGTTCGTGTACACCACGGTCGCGAACGTGATCGAGAAGCCGGACGGGATCAAGATCGCCGGGTTCTTCATCCTGGCGATCCTGGTCACGTCGTTCTGGTCGCGGTGGGCGCGGAGCCGGGAGCTGCGGTTCGCCGGGTTCAAGATTCCCGATCCGGGGTCGCGGCTGATGTGGGACACGATCCGCGACTTCGAGCTGAGCGTACTGGTGCCGCACCGCCCCGGCCGGCGGAGCCTCGCGAACAAGGAGTCGCAGATTCGACGCGAGCACCGCATCCCGCGCGACCTGGTCATCGTGTTCGTGCAGGTGGAACTGGCCGACGCCAGCGACTTCGTGAACGAGCCGGTCCTGCACGTCGAGCAGGAAGAGGGCCGCTACGTCATCAAGATCACCGGGGCCGCGAGCATCGCACACACACTGGCGGCGCTGGCGCTGGAGATGGCGAAGGTGGGGAGGCCGCCCGAAGTTCACTTCGGGTGGACCGACGACAGCCCGGTCAGCGGCACGCTGGGGTTCCTGCTGTTCGGCGAGGGGAACGTGCCGTGGATGGTGCGCGACCTGATCCGCCGGGCCGAACCGGACGAGGCCAAGCGCCCGCTCATCATCATCGCGGGCACCGCGTAGCACCGGACTGCTCGGTTGAACTCGTGGCGAGCGGCGCTACTCCGGCCGGGCGTCCCACACCGCGAGTTGCCCCTCGCCGGCGGTGACGAGCACCTTGCCGCTGGCGGAGAACTCGATCACCGTCACGGCGGTGCAGTGGCGGCGCAGGCCGAGCAGCTCCTGCCCGGTGCGCAGGTCCCAGAACTTGACCTCGCCGGTCGCGCCGCCGGTGACGAGCGTGCGGCCGTCCGGCGAGCAGCCGATCCCGGTGACGCGGCCGACGTGCCCGAACAGCACCAGCGGGTCGCCGCCGCCGAAGTTCCACACCCGGATCGCCCCGTCGCGCCCGCTGACCGCGAGCCGCTCCGCGCCGGGGATGAACCGGAACGCCGCGCCGTCGTCGGCCTCGACGGTGGTGATCCGCTCGCCGAACCCGACGGCCCACACCCCGACCCCGTTCGCGACCGGCACCGCGACGTGCCGCCCGTCGTCGGACAGCACGACCCGCTTCACCGGCTTCCCGGTCCCGGTGTCGAACGTGTTCAGCACCCGCTTCTCGGCGACCGCCCACGCGGTCACGCGCCCGGCGTCGTCGCCGACGAGGAGCGTCGTGCCGTCGATACTGAGCGCGGCGGCGGTCGGCGCGCGGCCGTCCGGCAGGGCCGCGCGAAGCCGCTCACTAGTGCTGTTGGCCCCCAACTCACCCACCACGACCTCGCGCTTTTCGAACCAGACACACAGTGCCGTGTCATCGGGAAGCGTGCACACGACGACGCAACGATCTGACCTTGCCAGGAGGGTTCGGCGGGAATGCACGACGTGGTGCGCGGAGGCGTACAGTAGCCTAGTACCGTCTGCGGAAACGCTGAGTGAGTGGACGGGTTCGGCGCGACTCGCCCCGCGGGCGCTCGGATCGCGAGCCACGTCGCACGCGCGAATCGTTCCGTCCTGACTGCCGGTGAACAGCGTCTTGCCGTCTGGTGAGAACGCGCCCGCGGTGACGTCTCCGGTATCGCCGGTGGGGAGGTCGGTTCGATTGACCTGGATTCGCCCGGCCGCGCCGTTGTGCGCGAGGTCGCCCGCCGAGTTAGTGGCGAACCATCGCACGCGCCCCCCGGTGCGGTACATGACCGGGTGAGAGATGAGAGTCACGACCGTTACGTCCCCGCTCCCAATTCCCATCACCGGAAGGCCGTCGTCCGAAACGCCCAGCGCGCTCAAGTCCGCGCCAGATTTGATCTCGTGCGCATCGGCGCGAACCAGTTCCCCCGTCCACGTCTGCAAGACGCCGTCGGTGTTCGAGGTGAGGACGCGCTTCCCGTTGTGGGAGACGACAATCGCGGACATCGCGAACATTTCTGGGTTGTGCGCGCGAGCGACGACCGGCGCGGGGTCGGCCAGCACGCGCTTGGTGAGGAGGCCGCCGTCGCCGCCGGCGTACACGGTCTTCCCGTCCCGCGACACCGCGAAGCAGCGCACGTCCTTCCCAAGCAAGTGTCGGTCGCCAGCCGCGCGCGCCAGCGTGCCGTCCTTCGCGACACTCCAGGCGAGCAACGGCGGAACAACGCCATCCCCTACGCAGTTCGTAATCACCAACGTCCCGTCCAGCGCGAAGGCGACGCACTTGACCGCGCTGGTGTGGGCCGCGAGCGCGCCGAGTTGGTTGCCGGTGGCGCGGTCCCAGACGCAGAGGGTGCCGTCGGCGTGGCCGCTGGCGAGGCGGGTGCCGTCGGGCGAGACGGCCAGCGCGGTCACCGGCCCGGCGGGGCACACGATCAGCAGCCGGTCGGTCTTCGCCAGCCGCGCGAGGTACTGGTGGGTGAAGTCCGGGGCCTCCATCAGCACCCGCGCGGACCCGGTGCCGCGCTCGAGCGCCTCGAGCGCGGCCCTGTTGTTGCCGCCGCGCCAGGCGAGGAACGCGGTGCGGGTGTGCTTCGCGTACTCGCGCTCCTGCTCGCCGCGGGTCCGGTTCGCCTGGTCGTTCAGCACGTTGTCGCGGTCCTTGCGCAACTGTTGCGACTGGTACGTGGCGAGCGAACCGACGCCGATCAGGAACAGGACCGTGACCGCGAGCACCGCGATGGCGACGAGCTGGTCGTTGCGGCGGAGCCAGCGCACCGCGCGCCCGGACCACGACAGCGGCCGCGCGACCGTCGGGCGGCCGTCGAGGAACCGGCGCAGGTCGTCGGCGAGGTCGATGGCCGTGCGGTACCGCTCCGCGGTGGTGCGGGCCATCGCCTTCAGGCAGATCGCTTCCAGGTCGCGCGGCACGTCGGGCCGCAGCGCCCGCGGCGGCACCGGCTTGCCCTCGACCGCCTGCCGCAGCACCTCCACGTCGGTCGCGCCGTCGTACGGCGCGCGGCCGGCGATCATCTCGTACAGGATGACGCCCAGCCCGTACACGTCGGCCGGCGGGCCGATGTCCTCGCGCCGCGCCTGCGCCTGTTCCGGGGCCATGTACTTGGGCGTGCCCAGAATCTGCCGGGTCGCGGTCTCCGACGGCCCGCCGCGCTCGGCCAGCTTCGCCAGCCCGAAGTCGACCAGCCGCGGGAGCACCGACTCGCCGCGCAGCAGCACGCTGCCCGGCGGCGGCTCGTCCGTCTCTTCGAGTTTCAGTTCCTGAAGGATGACGTTGTTGGGCTTCAGGTCGCGGTGGAGAACGCCGCGGTCGTGGGCGTGCTGAACGGCTTCCGCGACCGTCGCGACGAGGCGCGCGGTCTGGCGCACGGGCACGGGGAACGCCTGCCGGTCGAGCCACTCGGCCAGCGTCTGCCCGGGGCAGAACGCGGTGGCGATGAAGCACACCGGCCCCAGCTCGCCGGTCTCGAACACGGGCACCAGGTTCGGGTGGTCGAACTCGGCCGCGGCCTGCGCCTCGCGGATGAGCCGCCGCTTGGCGTCCGGGTTCATCAGCATTTCGGGGCGCGGGATCTTGAGCGCCACCTCGCGCTGGAGCTTCGGATCGTAGGCCAGGAACACGATGCCACAGCCGCCCTTGCCGAGCTGCCGGCGCAGCTCGAACCGGCCGACCCGGTGCGGACCCCCTTGCGGGCCGAGGGTGTAGCCGTTGTGGGCGAGGCGCGGGCGCGGCGCGTCCGGCAGCACCTCGCCCGCGGACCCTTCGTTGTCGGTGCGCCCGCGCAGCGGCGTGACCGGGTACTCCGTCGCGCCGGGGCCGGGGCCGCTTTCCGGCATCGGCACGTTGACCGTGGCCGCGTGCGCGTCGCCACCCTCGATGTCCTGGTCGAAGGCCGCCAGGAACCGCGCGAGGTCCGCGTCGATTTTCAGCTCGGACGAGTCCATCAACCGTGACCGGATGTGATCGGGCAACGAACCGCGAGAGGAACGCCCGTTCCCAAGCATACCATATCGAGACGCTCGCTCAGAACCGCGATTTCACGGAAATGCGCCGCGCCCGTCGGTATGACACTGTGAGCCACCAATTGGAGTAGACTCGATGAAGGCACTCGTGATCGACCCGGCGTTCGGGCTGGACAACCTCAAGGTCGTGGACCGGCCCGACCCGGTGCCCGGGCCGGGACAGGTGCTCGTGCGGGTGCGGGCCGCGTCGCTCAACTACCGCGACCTGCTCGTCGCGAAGGGCCAGTACAACCCGAAGCTCGCGTTCCCCCGCGTGCTCGGCTCCGACGCCGCGGGCGAGGTGGCCGCGGTCGGCACGGGATCGCAATGGAAGGTCGGCGACCGGGTGTGCGGCTGCTTCATGCAGGCCTGGGACGACGGCCCCATCACCGACGCCGCGGCCAAGTCCACCCTGGGCGGCGACCGCGACGGGGCGCTCGCGGAACTGATCGCGCTCGACGAGCGCGGGCTGGTGCGCACGCCGGATTACCTGAGCGACGAAGAGGCCGCGACCCTGCCCTGCGCCGCGGTCACGGCCTGGAACGCGCT
>SXHE01000362.1 GCA_005773755.1 Planctomycetia bacterium | reverse complement strand
GGCGAACCGATTCGCCGACGAGCCTTCGTCTTCAGAATCCGCAATCCGCAATCCGCAATCCGCAATTGTCATCGGTGGCGGCCTCGCGGGGCTGGCGTCCGCCGTCGGACTGGCGCGGAGCGGGTTCCGCGTCACGGTACTGGAGTCGCGCGGGCGACTCGGGGGGCGCGCGAGTTCGTTTTCCGACCCCACGAGCGGGCAGATGGTCGATGCGTGCCAGCACGTCAGCATGGGGTGCTGCACGAACCTGACACACTTCCTCCGCACGGTCGGCGTCGATCACCTGCTGGCCCCCCAGCCGAAACTGTACTTTGTGACCCCGGACGGGCGGAAGAGCGTGTTCAAGGCCGACCCGTGGCCGGCCCCGTTCCACCTGGGCCGCGCGCTGTTCGGCGCGCACTACCTCACCCCGCTCGACAAGCTGCGCGTCGCCTACGGGCTGGCCGCGATGCTCTGGGCCAAGCCGGACGCGGACCCGCCGCTGTTGCCGTGGCTGAAGGCCCACCGCCAGAACGCACGCACCATCGAGCGGTTCTGGGGCATCGTGCTCACGAGCGCGCTGAACGAGACCGTGGACCGCGTCGGCCTCAAGTACGCGCGCAAGGTGGTCCGCGACGGGTTCGTGCGCCACCGCGACGCCTTCACCGTGCATGTGCCCAGCGTGCCGCTGGGAAGGCTCTACGGCGACGAACTGCGCGGGTGGCTGGCGGCGCACAACGTTGAACTGAGGGAGAACACTGGCGCGCGCCGTTTAGCGGTGCCCCCGGAGGGGACACGAGTTGAAGGCGTCGAGGTGCGCGACGGCTCCACCGTTCGCGCCGACTGGTATGTTCTCGCCGTACCCTTCGACCGCGTGACCGACCTGCTGCCGCCGGAACTGGTCGCGCGCGAGCCGTACTTCGCCGGGGTGAGCAACCTGACCCCATCGCCCATCACCAGCGTTCACCTGTGGTTCGACCGGCCGACGATGCGACTCCCGCACGCGGTCCTCGTCGATTGCCTGGGGCAGTGGGTGTTCGACCGCGGCGAGGTCGCGCCCGGCGAGTTCTACCTGCAAGTGGTGGTGAGCGCCGCACGCGACCTGCGCGGCCTGGGGCGCGACGAGGTTCAGCGCCGAATCGTTGAAGAACTGGCGCGACTGTTCCCGCCGATCGGGAACGCAAAACTCGTGCGCGCGAAGGTGGTGACGGAACACGCGGCGACGTTCAGCGCGGTGCCCGGCGTCGATCGGTGGCGCGTGCCGCAGGGGTCGCCGGTTCACAATCTCGCCGTGGCGGGCGACTGGACCGCGACCGGTTGGCCGGCCACAATGGAGGGGGCGGTGCGCAGCGGTTACCTCGCGGCCGAGGCGGTTCTGGCCCGCGCCGGCGCGCCGGCGCAACTGTTACAACCAGATTTGACGTAGCCCGTTCGCGCGCGCACGTGTTCCGCATCTTCTCCGCGTTGACTCTGGCGCGGGTCGGTGGTAGGTTGTCTAACATCCGCACTTATTGCCCGCCCGTAATCATTCAGACCATCTCATGCCTCCTTCGGACACGCTAACCGAGACCCGCGAGCGCGCGATCCTCGACAACTGCCAGGACGCGATCGGGTATCGGTTCGTCAGACCCGATCTGCTCCGCTCGGCCCTCACACACACGTCCAGCGCCAACACCCGGGCCGCGTCCAACGAACGGCTCGAGTTCCTCGGCGACAGTGTGCTCGGCCTCGTCACCTGCGAACAGCTCTTCGAGCGGTTCCCCGACTATCAGGAAGGCGACCTGACGAAGGTGAAGTCGGTGATCGTCAGCCGCAAGACGTGCGCGCGGTTCAGCGCGGAGATCGGACTGGGCGACTTCCTGTTCCTGGGCAAGGGCGTGCGACCCTACGCCGAGTTGCCGTCGAACATGCTGGCAGACGTGTTCGAGTCGCTGGTCGCCGGCATTTTCCTCGACGGCGGCTGGGACGCGGCCCGCGAGTTCATCCTGCGGTTCATCCGGCCGGAGATCGAGCGCGTGGCCCGCGAGGCCATCTCCGCCAACGCCAAATCGCAGCTCCAGACCGTGACGCAGCGCGAGTACGGCGACACCCCGCGCTACTTCCTCCTCGACGAACAGGGGCCGGACCACAACAAGTGCTTCAAGGTCGCGGCCCAGGCCGGCGACGAGCGGTTCCCGGCCGCGTGGGGCAACACCAAGAAGGACGCCGAACTGAAGGCCGCGATGAACGCGCTGGCCCACATCCACGGCGACGAACTCCCCTACCCCTGCGACTGACCCATGCCGATGTCGCCGTACCCGGTGCTGTGCTACTCGGCCAGGTGCGGCGCGCCGGCCGCGTACAAGGTCGCGGCCCGGTGGAGCGACGGGGCCACCGCCGAACTTAAGACCTACGCCCTCTCCTGCGCCGCGTGCCTCGCGAACCAACTCGCCCGGGCCGTGGCGGCGCGGGCCGTGTGTCGGCTTGCAGTCGGCGAAACGCTCGACGCGCCCGGCGTCTACGATCTGGCCCGCGGCGCGCGCGACCGCACCCTGACGCGCCGCCCCGATCTCGAAGAGCGGCTCTCGTAACCCCACATGCCGTCCCCCGATTTCGTCATCCTCGGGCAGGGTTTGGCCGGCACCGCGCTGGCGTGGCAACTGCTGCGCCGCAGGCGCAGCGTACTCGTTATCGACGCGGAGCGTGCGGATTCGGCGTCACGGCTCGCGGCCGGCCTCGTCACGCCCGTGACCGGCAAGCGGCTCGCGAAGTCGTGGCGGTGGGACGAACTGTACCCCGCGGCGGTCGCCTTCTACCGCGCGCGCGAAGCGGACACCGGCGCGGACTTCTTCCACCAGCGGCCCGCGCTGCGCGTCTTCGCCAGCGAAGGCGAGCGCGACGAGTACCATCGCCGGGCCGATATGCTGCACGGGCTGGTGCGCCCGGCGGATGTGCCCGCGTGTTTCGACGCCCCGTTCGGCGGGTTCGAGATGCCCGACGCCGCGCGGCTCGACGTGCCGCGCTACCTCGATGCCTCGCGCGAGTACTTCCGGGCGCGCGGCGCGTACCTCAAAGCCGAAGTCGACCCGCGCCAGCCGTTCGACGCGGCAACCGTGATCGACTGCCGCGGGTTCGCGCCGGACACCGGTCTGCGCTTCAACGCGGCGAAGGGCGAGGTGCTGACCGTTCGCGTGCCCGGCCTCTCCGAACCGCGGGTCGTCCATCGCGGCATTTGGCTCTCGCCTGTCGGACACGAGTTGTATCGCGTCGGCGCGACGTATACCCACGACCCGCTCGACGCGTCCCCCACGCCCGAAGGCCGCGCGGAGATCGAGGCCAAACTGCGCGCGCTCTTGAAGCTGTCGTTCGAGGTGATCGAGCACCGCGCCGCGGTGCGCCCGGTCGTCGACGCCGGCTATCCGGTGTTCGGTCGCGACCCGGCGCACCCGCGCCGCGCGCACCTCAACGGACTCGGCTCGAAGGGTTCGCTACTGGCCCCGTTCTTCGCCGAGCAGCTTGTCGCTTTACTGTGACCCGCGCGCGCGGGTACACTGCAACCCAATCGCTCTCCCACCGAGGACTCCCCATGTCCGCTTCGCGCCGCGAGTTCCTGGCCGCGACCGCCGCCGTCGCTGCCGCTTGCCCTTCCTTGTTCGCCGCGGGCACCGACCTCATCAAGGTCGGGCTGATCGGCTGCGGCGACCGCGGCACAGGGGCTGCCGTCAACGCTCTTCAGGCCGACAAGAACGTGAAGCTGGTCGCGATGGCCGACGCCTTCGAGGACCGGCTCGAATCGAGCCTCGGCAACCTGCTGAAGAAAGAGAGCGTCGCCGCGAAGGTGGACGTGAAGCCGGACGCCAAGTTCGTCGGGTTCGACGCGTACCAGAAGGAGATCGAGCGATGCGACGTGGTGCTACTCACCACGCCGCCGCAGTTCCGCCCGCTGCACCTCAAGGCCGCGGTTGACGCGGGCAAGCACGTGTTCGCGGAGAAACCGGTCGCGGTGGACGCCCCCGGCGTGCGCTCGGTACTGGCCTCGTGTGAGGCCGCGAAGAAGAAGAACCTGAGCATCGTGTCCGGGCTGTGCATCCGCTACGACAGCGGGTTCAAGGAGAGCATCAAGCGCATTCACGACGGCGCGATCGGCGATGTGGTCACGCTGTTCGCCAACGACTACCGCGGCGGCCGGTGGCAGAAAGCGCGCCAGCCCGACTGGTCCGACGTGACGTACCACATGCGTAACTGGTACAACTTCACCTGGCTGTCGGGCGACTTCAACGTGGAGCAGCACGTCCACTTCCTCGACGTGTGCGCCTGGGTAATGAAGGACAAGTACCCGGTGAAGGCCATCGGCATGGGCGGGCGCAGCGTGTTGAGCGGCCCGGAGTACGGCAACATCTACGACCACTTCTCCGTCGTGTACGAGTACGCCAACGGCACTCGGCTCGTGAGTAACACCCGTCAGCACCCCAAAACGAAGGGCGACATGAGCGCCCGCGTCCTCGGCACCCGCGGCCAGTCGCTCCTCTCGGAGCGCACGAACGGCCTGACGATCAAGAGCGACAAGGACGACTGGGTGTACGAGGGGCCGTTCAACCAGATGTACCAGCAGGAGCACGACGAGCTGTTCGCGAGCGTCCGCAGCGGCAAGTCGATCAACAACGGCGAGTACATGTGCCACAGCACGCTGCTGGCGATCATGGGCCGCATGGCCGCGTACACCGGGCAGGAGATCACCTGGAAGATGGCGCTGGAGTCGAAGGAAGACCTGTTGAAGGGCGTGCTGGGCGCGGACCCGAAGGAACCGACCCCGACCTACGACTGGAAGACGAAGCTGATCCACCCGCCGGTGTCCGTGCCCGGCGTCGCAAAGTACAGTTGAGTCGCCCGCGCCGCGCGGTACGATTCCGCGGCGCGCGTC
>SXHE01000038.1 GCA_005773755.1 Planctomycetia bacterium | reverse complement strand
CCTCGATATGAAGGACGGACCGGACGGCCGCGCGGTCGATGTCGGGGAAGGGCGGCAGGTGGCCGAGTTCCTCGCGGCCCGCGCGCCGGTGTGCCCGGTGATCTTGCACAGCAGCAACACGAACGCGGTCGAAGCGATGACCGAATCGCTCCGCTCCGCCGGTTGGAAGACGAAGCGCGTCGTCCCGATGGACGACACCGCTTGGATCAACGACGACTGGTTTTTCGCCATGCGCCGGGCCCTCGTCGGCCCGATCAATCGCCCCCGAACCGAGAGCCACACATGAGCCTTTCCCGACGCGACGTTCTCAAGATCGGCGGCATGGGGCTGTGCGGGGTGGGCACGCTCGACGTGCTCCGCGCGCACGCCGCGCCAAACGCGGCCGCGCCGAAGGCCAAGCACATGATCGTGTGCTGGCTCGGCGGCGGGCCGCCGCACACCGACATGTTCGACATGAAGCCGGACTCCGCCGAGGAGTATCGCGGCGTCTTCAAGCCGATTCAGTCGAACGTGACGGGCCTTCAAGTGGGCGAGTTGCTGCCGGAGATGGCGAAACGCGCCGACAAGTACACCGTGATCCGCAGCGTCAGCACGCTGAACAAGCCCGGCGACCACAGCCAAGCGCCGCTGTACTGGCTCACTGGTAACCCGCGGCTCCCCACCGGCTCCGACGAGTACCCCATGTACGGGAGCGTCGTCAACAAGCTGCGCCCCGGTCCCAAAGACCTGCCCACGCACGTCGTGTTGGACGAGGTGGACGTTCACACGCACAACGTGCTCGCGCGCTGCTTCCTCGGTTCCGCGCACGCGCCGTTCGTGATGCAGCCGATGAAGAACACCGATTCCGTCACCAAGATGCTGACGCCGCAGCTCGACGTGCCGGCGCTGGACAAGAACACCGACCTGCTCAAGGTGCTCGACACCAAGCTCCGTCGCGACGACGCGCAGGACGAACTGGTCGCGGGCCTCGACCAGTACCAGCAAACCGCGTTCAATCTGCTGCGCTCGCCCAAACTGCGGCAGGCGCTCGACGTGAGCAAGGAGCCGACGAAGTCGGTGGAGCGGTACACGCGCAACAAGCCCGCGAAGCACAAGTACCCCATCGGCGACCCGCTCCACTTCCTGCTCGCGCGGCGCATGGTCGAAGCCGGCGTGCCGGTCGTCCACTTCAACCTCGGCTACTGGGACTGGCACGGCGACAATTTCACCGCGGGCCGGCAGCAGATCCCCATGTTCGACTCGTGCCTCGCGGCGCTCCTCGACGACCTCGACACGCGCGGCCTGCTCGACAGCACGATCGTGCTGGCGCTGGGCGAGATGGGCCGCAAACCGCGGATCGACAGCCCGAAGGCAGCCGGCGCGGGCCGCGACCACTGGGACTACGCACAGTTCGTGATCGCGGCCGGCGGCGGGTTCAACCGCGGCTGCGTCGTCGGCTCGACCGACAAACTCGGCGAGCGCGTGAAGGACAACTTCTACAAGATCGAGAGCTTCGGCCGCACGCTGTACCACCTGCTCGGCATCGACCCCGACACTGTGGTTAACACGCCCGCCAACCGCCCGGTGAAGCTGATCGTCGAAGACGCCCCGCTGATCAAGGAAGCGCTGGCGTAACCGAAGGTCAAGCAGTTTCGACAGGATCACAGGATGAACAAGATCGATTGAGAACCCGACTTCTTTTCATCCTGTTCCATCTTGTGATCCTGTCGAAACTGCATTTGCCTTGTTGTTCCGTGCGACTTGTACCAACCCTCACACTGCCCACCCATGCACACGCCCCACCTCTCGCGCCGGTCGGTCCTCACCGCGGGCGCGCTCGCTGTTGGCGGGCTGACGCTCTCCGACCTCCTGCGCGTGCGGGCCGCGACGCCGACGCCGCGCACGCGCGGGAAGAGCGTCATCATGGTCTACCTCAACGGCGGGCCGTCGCACATGGACATGTACGACCTGAAGCCCGACGCGCCGGTCGAGTATCGCGGCGAGTTCAAGCCGATTCAGACCAACGTGCCCGGCCTCCAGATCAGCGAACACCTGCCGCTGCACGCCAAGATTGCGGACAAGTTCGCCATCATCCGGAACATGAAGTTCGAGCAGCAGGGACACACCGCACCGGAGCTGTACAGCGGCTTCCTGCGCGGCAACCGGCCGTCGTTCGGGTCCGTCGTGTCCAAGCTGCGCGCCGATGTCGGCGTGCGCAGCCCGCTGCCGCCCTATGTGTACCTCGGCGACGCGAACCACGTCGGGCATCCCGGTTTCTTAGGCAAGGCGCACGAGGCGTATATCCCCGGCGATAAGGCCATGTCGCTCGGCCGGTCGAAGGCGATCAGCCTCGCGCAACTCGGCGAGCGCCGCGAACTGCTCAAGACGTTCGACGCGGTGAAGCAGGAAGTCGACGACCCGAAGGGCCAGCGCGCGAGCATGGACTCGTTCACCAGTCAGGCGCTCGAAATGATGACGACCGACGTGGCACGCGACGCCTTCGACCTGTCGAAGGAACCGGCTAAGCTGCGCGAGCGCTACGGCAAGAACGCCGAGTACATCACCGCGCGGCGGCTGGTCGAGGCCGGCGTGCCCGTGGTGACGATCACCCCGCAGAACCACGGCGTTCCGCAGAAGTGCAACGGCCAGTGGGACCACCACGACCACGTGTTCGAGTGCCTGAAGGCGGTGCTACCGGCCTACGACCGTAGCGTTCACGCGCTCATCACCGACCTGCACGACCGCGGACTGGCAGACGATGTGGCGGTGGTGATCTGGGGCGAGATGGGCCGCACGCCGCGGGTGGGCACGCAGAGCGGCACGACCGGTGGCCGCGATCACTGGCCGCAATCGGGCTTCGCGTTCCTCGCGTGCGGCGGCTTCACGACCGGTCAGGCCGTGGGCGCGACCAACGCGAAGGGCGAGCGCCCGGTCGGCATCCCGTACACGCCGCAGAACGTGCTGGCAACGATCTACCGTCACCTCGGTATCGACCCGCAGACGACGCTGCCGGACCACAGCGGCCGGCCCGTGTACCTGCTCGACGACCCGACGCCGATCAAAGAGGTGATGTGAGGTCGCCCAATGACCGCAGATCAAAGTGGTAGGTCAATGCTCCGATTAACCTGTTTCCGTGTGGGGAACGCCCGATTGCAATTGCGACGCGGTAGTTGGAAAATCTGTGCGATTCGGTGGGTTGGTGGGCCAAAACGGTCGTGAAGTACCACAACTGCCCGCCCTTGATGGTTCGCTTCAGTCGCCCGTGCGCACCGGTACTCTCTTCGTCGATGCGGAAGATATCCTGTTCGCGGAACTTCTGAATCAGTTGCCCGCGCGCTGGGTTGCCTAAAGCGGCTCGCACGTCCGCAGTAGTCGTCGTTGACTCGGCGGTGCGCAGATTGCAGGTGAAGCCGTAAATCTCTGTCAGGATGATCCCCGAACGGCTGTGAGAGGCTATCCGAGAAGCCTCACATTTTCTCTACTCTGTATTTGAGCGGCTCGTATCGTTTGTTCGGCGCGGAGCGGTTCAGGATCACTTGTATCGCCCGTAGGCGGATCATGCACTCGCTCGAGTCGGTGCGCCGCTCGTAGTCCTTCGACAGCCGCCGCGCCCGCCCGTG
>SXHE01000361.1 GCA_005773755.1 Planctomycetia bacterium | reverse complement strand
CTGACGCCGGCGGTTCGACGTAATTACTTCCGCGTCATCAGGTACGCCACCAAGTCGCGTATCTCCTGATCGGTCAGCCCGTCGAGCAGGCCTTCGGGCATGATGCTGTTCTTTGCCGCGCGCACGTCGGCCACGTCGGTTGCGAGCACCTCGAAGCGGTTGCCCTTGTCGTCGATGTAAACGGACTTGTCCAGGTGCGTTCCGACGAGTAGGCCGGTGCGGGTCTTGCTGTCGAGTGTTTCAATTACCCACGCCTGATAGTGCGGGGCGACCGCGGCGCTTGGTTGCAGCAGCGATTCGACGATCCACTTGCGCTCGGTGCGCCCGATCAGGCTCAGGTCCGGGCCGATGTTCGCGCCGCGGCCCTCGACGCGGTGGCACTTGAAGCACCCCGCGAGCTTCGGCGACTCGAACACGCGCCGCCCGGCGTCCGCGTCCGCGGGCTTGTCGCCCAGCCATTCGAGCCAGCCGCGCGTGTCGTCCGCTTTCGGGCGGCCGATGTTGATCGGCTTGCCGAGCGCGCGGGCCGCGAGGTGCGCGCTATCGTCCTTCCCTTTCACCGCGAGCAGGATCGCCGCTTCTTGCTCCTTCGACAGTTTCGCTCCCGCGAGCGCGCGCAGCGCCTCGTGCCGCACCGCGGCCTCGTCGCTGGCCGTAAGCGCGACCAGTTCCGCGGCGCTGGCGTTGAGCGCGGAGAGCGTGAGGACCGCTTGCGCGCGGGTCGCGGCCGGTTGCTTCTCGTCCATCGCCAGATCGCGCACCGCGCCTGCGGCCTTCGCGTCGGCACGGTCCTTCAGCACGCGCAGCACTTCCACCACGAACGCCGGGTCGTCCGTCTTCAGCATCGCGACGAGCGCTTCAGTCGTGAGCTTGGCGTAGGTCGCGGGGATCGCGCGGAGGGCCATGAGGCGCGTGTCGGTCGCGGCGCGGTCCTGAAGGCGCTGGAGGAAGTACGCGGCGAGGTTGTCGTCGTTGACGGGCTTGTCATCGAGCCGCGCGAGCGCGGTCGCCAGCCCGACGAACTCGCGCGGGTTGAGGTCGGCGCGCTTGAGCCTGCGCTCGACCATCATGCGGTGGTCGGTCAATTTTTCGTCTGCGATCCACTTGGCAGCCAGGAAGCGGATTTCGGGGTCCGCATCTTGAATCAGCGAGTGCGGGGCACCTGTGCGGTCGACCTGTGACGACGCACGCAACGCCAGCATGTACCCGATTCGTTGCTGCGTTGTGAGCCTCTTTTTGGACGGCGTCATCCACGTTACATCGGGTAGTTGCGAGAGACGCTGGACGGTCGCGTGCCGAATGAACGGGTCGTTGTCTGCGAGTAACACCTGGAACACCGCATCCTCGTACTTCCCCTGCATCCCGGCAATCGCAACCGCGCGCACAGAGCTGGCGTAGTCTGGCTCCACAAATTGTGTTGTTCCGCTCCAGACGAGCGACCGGACGGCCAGTTCTTGAATGCCGACATCTGGGTCTTTCGCGGCGAGTCTGGGGGTCGGGGTGTCACGATCCCCGGCGTCGATCAGCGCAGCCAGTGCCGTCGCACGGACGCGAACATCTTCGGAAGGGAGATGCGTTCGCAACTCGTGGCGTCCTACTTGAGTCTTCGCCAGTTCCCGCGCCGCGGCTTCGCACGTCTTTCGGTCGGCGCTCTTGATCGCTTCTTTCGGTTCCTTCGGGCGCGCTTCGGGTTTGTGATCCTTCCACTTCACGCGCCAGATCGCGCCGCTACCGTTGAGCGTGTAGCTCTTCGTGGCCCAGTCGCTGACGTACAGCGAGCCGTCCGGGGCGACCGTCAGGCCGCTGGGGTAGAAGTCTTTGCCGCCCTGAATGAACGGCTTGCGCTCCGCGGTGAAGCTCGCGCCCTTCGGCTTCAGCGTGTAGCGTTCGAGCCGGTGGTCGGCCCACGCGGGCACGAGCAGTTCGCCGCGATACTCCGCGGGCAGGCCGTCCGATTCGTAGCTGATGACCTCGCACGGCGATTCGCCGGTGCCCGCGACCATCGGCAGCGTGCCGGGAAGCTCGCCGTTCCACGCCTGAAACGGGTGCCGACCGGCGCGGCCGTAGCGGAACTGGTAGCCGTAGTCGCCGCCCTCCACGACGTGCAGCAGGCGGCACGGGGGCGAGGCGTCCGGGTCGTTGTCCACCACGAACAGCCGGCCGAAGATGTCGCGGCCCGAACCGAACGGGTTCCAGAAGCCGGTCGCGACCTTGCGCAGTTTCTTGCCGTCCGCGGTGATGTGGTAGACGTTGCCGCCCTCGCCGCCGCCGGTCAACTTGGTGCCGTCCGCGCCGGTCAGCGTGTACGGCTCGCCGAGGTTCTCGCCGATGCCGAAGTTCAGGTCGCCCTTCGAGTCGAACGACAACCCGCAGAGGCCGTTGTGCGGGTAGTTGCCCTTCGTGTCGAGGTGTGCGATTCGCGTGCGCTCGTCAGCCTTGCCTTCGCCTTTCGTGTCGCGCAGCCGGATGATCTCGTTGCGGGTGGCGAGGTACACGCTGCCGTCCGGGTGAACGGCCATGTCCATCGTGTGCGTTGTGCCCTCGTAGAACGTGGTGAACTTGCCGCCGTCGAGCATCCGCACGCGGTCGAACTTCGGCCCCTTGTGGTTCGCCGGCGGGAAGTGCGTGTGGCTCTCGACGACGAGCAATCGGCCCTTCGCGTCGAAGTCGAGCGCGATCGGGTGAACGATGTCCGGGGCCGCGGCGACCAGTTCCACCACCAGCCGCTTGTCCGCCGACACCGGCGCTTCGGGCGCTTTCGGCTGCGCGCTCGCGAGGGTGGTGATTGTGCACAGGGACAGGATCGCGAATATCCGGCGCATGGAGATTCTCCCGACACGAACGCGGCGTGAGCCTTACAATCTACCCCACTCCCGCCCCAAGTTCCGCAACGGAAACTCTCCCATGCGCCGACTCCTCGCTCCACTCGCGCTCTGCGCCTTCGCCACACCTGCGTTTGCGCAGAAAGACCCGCCGGTGCCGGACACGGTGAAGTTTGAGCGCAACATCGAGTACACGAACCCGGACAACCAGCACCTGCAACTGAACATGGCCCGGCCGACGAAGGGCGACGGGCAGCGGCCGTGCGTGCTGTTCATCCACGGCGGCGGATTCCGCGCCGGCAACCGCGAGGGCTACAACGGCCAGATCGTTCGCATGGCGGAGCAGGGCTACGTCGCGGTCACGGTGAGCTACCGGCTCGCGCCGAAGTACCCGTTCCCGGCCGCGATCCACGACACGAAGGCCGCGGTGCGCTGGCTCCGCGCGAACGCGAAGAAGTACAACATCGACCCGGACAACATCGGCGTGACCGGTGGCTCTGCGGGCGGGACGTTGGCGCAGATGCTCGGCGTGACCGAGGGCGTGAAGGAGTTCGAGGGCGACGGCGGCAACCCGGAGCAATCGAGCCGCGTGAAGTGCGTCGTGAACGTGTACGGCGCGAACGACTTCACCAAGTCCTACGGCAAGAGCGTGGACGCGCACGAGGTGCTGCCGCTGTACCTGGGCGGGAACCTGGAGAAGGCCCGCCCCGCGCACGTCCGTTCCAGCCCGCTGTACTGGGTGACGCCGAACGCCGTGCCGACGTTCTGCATCCACGGCACCGAGGACAAGTACGTTCACGTCGAGCAGGCCGAAATACTGGTGGAGAAACTGAAGGCCGCGAGCGTCGAAGCGAGCCTGCTGAAGCTCGAAGGCGCGGGCCACGGCTTCAAGGGGAAGGACGCGGAAGCAGCAGAGAAAGCAATGATCGCCTACTTCGACAAGAAGCTGAAGAAGTAGCGGCGACCCCGGAGCGTGAGCGACGGGGTAGACGACCCTCAGAGAGGTGGACCGATGACCGTCAGTAACAAAGTCGCGCTCGTGACCGGGGCCGGGTCCGGCATCGGCCGTGCCTGCGCCTTGGCGCTGGCGCGCGAGGGCTATCGCGTGGTGCTCGCGGGGCGGCGCGCCGACGCGCTCGAAGCGACCGCGGCGGGCGCGCCGGGGGCGCTCGTCGTACCGTGCGACGTGACCGATCCCAGTGGCGTGTGCGCGCTGTTCGAGAAGACGAGGGCCGCGTTCGGCCGGCTCGACCTGCTGTTCAACAACGCG
>SXHE01000360.1 GCA_005773755.1 Planctomycetia bacterium | reverse complement strand
ACTGGCCGAAGAAGCCTTCCTCGCGACGCTCTCGCGCCTGCCCGCCGCGAAGGAGAAGGCCGACGCGCTGGCCCACCTGAAGGACGCCAAGAACCGCACCGAGGGCGTCACCGACCTGCTCTGGGCGCTGGTCAACACGCGCGAGTTCATTCTGAACCACTAGGCGAACAGGGGGCGTGTTCCCCCTGTTCGAGATACGCCAAGAGTCAACTGTTCCCCACCTTCCTAACGGAGACCGCTGCCATGTCCACGACCCGTACCGATTGCCAGGGGTTCCACCGCCGCGACGTGCTCACCATCGGCGCGGCCGGTGCCCTGGGCCTGTCGCTGCCCGCCCTCCTCGCGTCCGAGGCGAAGGCCGCCGCGAAGAAGGAGACCGCTGACAAGGCGAAGGCCAAGAGCGTCATCCTGCTGTGGCTCGCCGGCGGCCCGGCGACCATCGACATGTGGGACAACAAGCCGGAAGCCCCGGAAGGCATCCGCGGCGAGTTCAAGTCCATCGACACGAACGTCAAGGGCATCCAGGTCGCCGAGACGTTCCCGAAGTTCGCGCAGGTCGCGGACAAGGCCACCATCGTGCGGTCGCTGTACCACACTATCCCCAGCCACGGCCCGGCCTCCGTGTTCATGACCACGGGTAACAAGCCGACCGCGGCCCTGCAGTACCCGGCGACCGGCTCGATCGCTTCCAAGTTGCTCAAGACCGAAGTGGGCGTGCCCCCCTACGTCACCTTCGGCGAACTCCGCAACGGGGCCGCGGGCCAGGCCGGCTACCTCGGCACCGGCTACAACCCGTTCATCATCGAAGGCAGCGCGCCGCAGCGCGGTGAGGGCGGCAAGGGCGGCGGCGGCGGGTTCAGCGTCCGCGGCCTCACCCTGAAGGGGACGTTCACGCTGGAAGACCTGGAGAAGCGCGACTCGCTGCTCCGCAAGTTCGACACCGGGTTCGCCGGTCTCGACAAGTCCAACGACCTCGTGGACGGCCTCGACACCTTCCACCAACAGGCGCTCGAGATCCTCAAGAGCGACAAGACCCGCAAGGCGCTCGACCTGAACGCCGAGAAGAAGGAAACCCGCGACATGTACGGGGCCACGCCGTTCGGACAGGGCGCGCTCGCGGCCCGGCGGCTCGTCGAAGCCGGCGTCCGGTTCGCCACGGTCAGCTTCGGCGGCTGGGACACCCACGGCCAGACGTTCAACGCCCACAAGACCCGGTTGGCCCCGACGACCGACACGGTGCTCGCGGCCCTGATCCGCGACCTCGACGAGCGCGGCCTGCTCGACAGCACGATCGTGATGTGCGCCGGCGAGTTCGGCCGCACGCCGAAGATCAACAAGAACAGCGGGCGCGACCACTGGGCCCGCTCGATGGCGTGCGTGCTGGCCGGTGGCGGGTTCAAGCGCGGCTACGCCCACGGCACCACCGACGCCAGCGGCATGGCCCCCGCGACCGAGCCGGTCACCCCGGACGACGTCGCCGGCACGATCTTCCACAACCTCGGCATCGCGCCGAACACCGAGCTGCAGACCCCGACCGGCCGCCCGGTCCAGATCTTCCGCGAGGGCCGTGTGATCGAGAAGGTGCTGGCGTAAGCCGGCGAGCGGGGGGCGTAAGCCCCCCTGTTCTCACAGCCAAACAGGGCGGCTCGCGCCGCCCGGTTTGTGTTTAGCACCGGGCCTACTGCGTGCGACCGTACCAGGCGACCAAGCGCGTCAGGTCGCCGCGATTCGCCAGCACCCGCAGCGCGAACTTCTGCCGCGCGGAGCCGAGCAGCGGGTTGAACCCGAAGTTGTCGTCCACCATGCGCACGGCTTGCGCCACGGCCGCGTCCGGGGTGCGCCCGCCGGCGGCCAGCACGCGGGCCAGCCACATCGCCGCCGGGAACGTCAGCGCCAGCGACTCCAGCCCCTCCCACACTGCCAGCCCGAAGTTCGGCGCGCCGCAGAACTGGAGCGATTCCACCTTCACCCGGTGCCACCGCGCCAGCAGTGACACCGAGGTGTCACTCAGCGGGCCGAGTGACACCTCGCCGGCAGCGAACGTGGCCGCGTCGGGCAGCGCCGCGTGAACCTTCGGCACGACCCCGCACCCGGTGGCGAACCGTACCGCGGACACGAACCGGCGGAGCGGGCCGCGCTGCGCGGTCCCCTTCTCCGCACCGTGGTCCTTGCGCGAGAACACCGCGACCAACTGCCGGAACACCGTCCGCCCGGCCCAGCCCGGCCGCTTCACCTCCTCCGCTGTGTCCGGCTCATCGTCGCCGGCCGCTTCGCCCAGAACGTGGAGCAACTCGCTCAATCGCCCGGCGGTCACTGCTTTTTTGGGATCGCCGCCGCCGTCGAACTTCGCCTTCTTGAGTGTCGCGACGACGAACAGCACCTTGCGCCAGCGGCGCTCGAACGGCTCCGCGTCGTCGGCCAGCAGCTTCGACACGGCCGCCGCGATGCGGGCCACGTCGCCCCACGGCACCACCTGCCGGCCCTGCAGCGCCGGCGGCGGCCCGGTCAGCGCGCCCGGCGCGGCGGTGGACTCGAAGAATGCGGCATACTCGCGCGCGTCGTGGAGTTGTTCGGTGAGCGGGCGGCCCTTGTTGTCCGCGGCGGACGGGCACGCGAGCCGCAGGCCCAGGTTCCAGTGGTCGCCGGCGGGCACCAGCAGGAACGGGTAGATGCGGCACGCGAGCGGCTTCGCGGCCGACCCGAACTTGCCGTGGATGCGGCACAGCTTGTCGAGGCCGAGGAACACGCACCCGCCGTCGGCGCGGTGGTTCAGGAAGAACTCGCCGCCGCGCTTGACGAAGTACGGCACGCCCGCGAACTCGGGCAGTTTCTCCCAGCCCTGCGCCTCGATCCGCCGGCGCTCGTCGGCCGTGACCGGCACCGCGTACGAGCGGCAGCAGTCGCCGCACGAGTGACCGTCCCAGTTCTGCACCACGGGTAGCGAGCGGACTTGCATTCGGACCTGCGGAGGGGGGGGGCGTTCTGT
>SXHE01000359.1 GCA_005773755.1 Planctomycetia bacterium | reverse complement strand
GATCGTCGCGGAGTTCGGGCTGCCACAACTGGCTCAGCTCCTGTTGCCGGTCGGCCGAACGATGAAGGATATCGACATTTACGGTGTGGCGACCGACGGGCGGCTGATCTTCGGGCAGGTAACGTACCTCGAATATGAGCAAACATCGGGGAAGCGCGAACGGCTCCGGCAACTCCGAGACGCCACGGACTCACACCGCATCCTCTTCTGCCGAACCGCTAAACCCGGCGTAGTCGATGGCGTTTCGGTGGTCTCACTCGATCAGGTACTGGCGCACTTCCAAACTTCGGCGTCCGGTCAACGTTGGCTATCGCTCTCGTTGCCCGACGGTCGCACTTCGGCACGGCCGAATACAACAGACTGAGTTCCCAACCCGCCGCGCTCCGCACACCATCCCAAGTACCATGTGTCTTCTCCCTCCCTCGCGCCGACTATTTACAGTCGCCCTCACTTTCGCGTTGCTCACATGCCCCGCGGTTGCGGCGGACTGGCCGCAGTATCGGGGGCCGAACCGCGATGACGCTTCGCCCGAAGTTGGGTTGCTGAAGGAGTGGCCGAAGGGCGGGCCGAAGCTCGCGTGGAGCTACGAAGGCGCGGGTGTCGGGTACTCGCCGCCAGCGGTGGTAGGCGAGCGCGTGTACGTCACCGGCGGGCGCGAGGATAAGGAGTTCCTCATCGCCCTCGACATGAAGGGCAACGAGGTCAAGGAAGCGTGGGCCGCGGAGATCGGGCCGATCTTCCGCTGGAAGGGGAACAGTTGGAGCTCCGGCCCCAGCGCGACGCCCACCGTCAGCGGCAATCTCGTCTTCGCGCTCAGCGGCAACGGCGAATTCGTCTGCGTCGATACCACGGGCAAGGAGAAGTGGCGCGTCAACCTGCCCAAAGACCTCGACGGGCAAGTGAACCCGATCGGCGGCGGGCCGAAGAACCTCGGCTGGGGCTTTACCGGCTCGCCGCTGATCGACGGCGATGCGTGCGTGCTCGCGGTCGGCGGGCCGAAGGGCACGCTCGCGGCGCTCGACAAGACCTCCGGCAAGGTGATCTGGCGCAGCGCCGAACTCACCGATCAGGCCGCGTACACGTCGCCCATGCTCGCGAACTTCGGCGGCACGCGGCAGTACGTCATCCTCACGAACTTCGGGCTTGCGGGTGTTGATGCCAAATCCGGGAAGGTGCTCTGGACCCACCGCCGTAAGCCGGGCTACGGCACCGAGGTCATCAACACGCCGCTCATCAAGGGCGACTTCATCTACACCACCGTGGACGCCAACAACGGCGACTGCGAGTTGGTGAAGGTCGAGAACGACGGCGACACCTTCAAGGCCGCCCGCGTCTACAGCAACAAGAATCTGATGAACCACCACGGCAACGTCGTGCTCGTCGGCGAGCACGTCTACGGCCACGGCCGCGGGTCGTGGGTGTGCCAGGACTTCAAGACGGGCGAAGTGGTGTGGTCCGAGCGCCAGAAGTTCCCGTCCGGCGCGGTCACGTTCGCCGACGGGCGCTTGTATCTGTTCGCAGAGGGCAACGGCGCGGCCGCGCTGATCGAGGCCAGCAAGGACGGCTGGAAGGAAACCGGGCGGCTGGCGCTGCCGAAGCAGTCGAAGCTGCGCGCCCCGCAGGGGAAGGTGTGGGCACCGCCGGTCGTCGCCAACGGCAAGCTGTTCCTCCGCGATCAAGAGTTGCTGTTCTGTTTCGATGTGAAGGCCAAATAACCGGAGTTCATCCATGCGCCCGCTCGCACTCGGCTTCGCACTACTCGCGCTCGCACTCGGCGCGGCCCCGTCGCGCACCGCGGACGAACCCGCCGCTCCGAAGGGGCTGCGTGTGTTCTCCGCGGGGCACAGCTTCCACGTCTTCATGCCCGGCCTGCTGAACGGCATGGCGAAGGACGCGGGCATCAAGGATCACAAGCACGTCGGTACCTCGTCCATCGGCGGCTCGCGCACCATCCAGCACTGGGACCAACCGGACGACAAGAACAAGACGAAGGCGGCGCTGAAGGACGGGAACGTCGACGTGCTGACGCTCTCGCCGATCTTCCACCCGGACGCGGGCATCGACAACTTCGTCGAACTCGGTCTGAAGCACAACGAGAACCTGCGCGTCACGATTCAGGCGTTCTGGCTGCCCTACGACGTGTACGACCGCGACTACCAGAAGAAGCGGCCCGCGCCGGTGGACCGCAACGCGCGCACGTTCGACGAGATGAAGAAGGTCCACGCCCCGTACTTCGAGACCGTGGACGATCAGGTGAAGGAGATCAACAAGCGGCACAAGAAGACGGTCGCGTTCGTCGTGCCCGTGGGTCAGGCCGCGATCCTTCTGCGGGGCAAGATCATCGACGGCAAAGCGCCCGGCCTGAAGAAGCAGGAGGAGCTGTTCACGGACCCCATCGGCCACGCGACCGAGCCGCTGCGCCTGCTGACCGCGTACTGCCACTACGCGGTGCTGTACAAGCGCAGCCCCGTGGGGCTTCCGGTGCCGGGGGCACTGAAGAAGTCGGACGGCGGCGAGAAGTTGAACACGCTGCTTCAAGAACTCGCGTGGGAAGCAGTCACGGCCCACCCACTATCGGGGGTGAAGGCCGCAAAGTAGCGAGCGCAATCGCCGCAAGCGGCTCCGGCTCGGGCGCGTCCTTACGCGCCCGGTCGAGTTTGGGCCGCTTCACGTTCCACACCAGCCCGACGCGCTCCATCAGCCACACTAGATTCCATGTGAAGTCCGGCTGCCACCAGTGGAACCCGTGGCGCGCGGAGTACGGGAACGCGTGGTGGTTGTTGTGCCACCCTTCCCCGAACGCGAGCAGCCCGAAGAGCAAGTTGTTGCGGCTCTGTTCGCCGGTCGCGTACGGCCGGCTGCCCCACACGTGGCACACCGAGTTGATGGCGAAGGTCACTTGCTCGCTCAGCGCCTGCCGCAGCAGGCCGCCCCAGAGGAAGCCCATGAGGGCGTCGTAAGTGGTGCCGCCAATCAGGTAGCCGGCCGCGGTCGGAAGCGCGAGGCCGAGGAAGTACCACAGATACCAGTGCCGATCGATCCAAACCAAATCGCGCCGCTGCGCGAGGTCGCGGACGAGGGCCGGGTTGTAGGTCGCCTTCCGCAGCGTCCACCCCTGGTGGGCGTGCCAGAACCGGCGCAGCCACCCGCGCCGCGGCGTGCCGGCGTGCGGCGAGTGCGGGTCCCCGTCGCGGTCGCTGTGACGGTGGTGCTGGCGGTGCGTCGCGATCCAGAAGAACGGCGACGACTGGCCGCTCATCGAGCCGAGGATCATCAACGCGCACTCGACAGTGCGCGAGGTGTCAAATGACCGGTGGCAGAATAGTCGGTGGAACCCCATCGTGGTCCCGATGCCGGCGAGGTGGGCCATCACCCAGAAACTCACGATCGCGTGCGTCGGCAGCCCGTACAGCAACGCGAGCACGAGCGCGGCCGGCAACCCGATCCAGAGGGCGATGTGCGGTGAGACTGTGTTGAGACCGACAAGCCGCGGGGACTCCATTCGCTCCGATGCGGTCATACGTCCTCGGTCGAGCGGCGGGGAACGGAACGGGCGCAGTGCCAGCCCCACTCGTCTTGCTTCGGCGCGCAAGTAGGGCCGACCGAAAGGGAACCGAGATGGGAGCAGAAAAACGGCGGGAGTTGTGCCGATTGGAACGAAAGGGCCGCACGCGGCATTGCGCCATGTGCGGCTCCGCGCGACCGAACCCACGTTATTGCCCGGCCTTCTTCACTTCGGCGTGGTTCAGCAGGTACTTCTGCCGCTGTTCGGTGAAGGCCCGGATGTTCATGCCCTGCGGCCCGCGGCCGAACCCTCCGCCCGGACCGCCCGGCCCGGGCCCCATGCCCGGCGCGGGCGGGTTCTCGTCCGTGTTCCGCTTGAACGCGTCGAACGAGTCCAGCTTCCGCGAGTCGATCTCCAGGTCCTTCTCGATCAGTTTCCGGTACTGCGACACGACCGGCCCCAGCTTCTTCCAGTCGAGCGACTTCTCCGCGATGGTCTTCACGTTGGCGAGGTACTTGGCCTTCAGCGCCGGCACCGCGAGGAGCTTGCTGCGGAGCGGCTTGTTGGCGTCGGTCAGCCCGACCAGCGGGTCGAGTTCGACGTTGCGCCCGCCACCGCCCGGAGGCCCGCCGGGAAACCCGCCGCCCGGCCCGGCCGCCGCGCGGTCCTTCAATTCTTTCCACTGCTTCTTCTGCTCGTCGGTCATGAGCTTCAGAAGTTGCTCGTCCACTTCCTTCTGAAGCGCGGCCAGTTCCTTCTTCTGCGCTTCGGTCAGTTGGAGCGTGTCCTGCGCCGGCGGCGGAAGGATCACGCCCGGGGGCGGGCCGCGGAAGAACCCGCCGGGGCCACCGCCGGGGCCACCCATGCCGGGGCCGCCGGCCGGCCGGAACGACTCGTTCATGTCGGCCGGGATGATGTGGAACTTGCCCTTCTCGTTCAGGTACAGGCTGTAGTCGCTGGCCCGAATCCAGTAGCCGTCGCAGTTGATGAGGGCGTTATCGAGCGCCAGGAACCAGAGCACGTTGTCGATGTCCAGGATCGGCTTGAGCGCCTCTTCGAGCTTGTCGGCCGGGGTCTGGTTCAGCACCTTGCACAGGTTGATGAGGGCTTTCCAGGCGTCGGCGTTGTCCTCGCTCTTGATCGTGAACACCCGCTTGTACGCGGCCACGTCGTCGCCGAAGTACTCGAGGCCGCCGCGCCCGCCGGGGCTGCCGCGCACCTTCCACCGCGTCCCCTTCGTGGTCTTGTAGTGCTCGTTCAGGAACACCTTGTCGAACTGTTGGAGGTTGGTGTACACGCCCCAGTACTCGCCGTTGATGACCACCTTCACGAAGTTGGCCTTCGGCGCGGGCGTGTACTGGTTGGCGATCTGCGAGAACAGTACCGCGTTCATCAGCGTCGGGTCGTCGTGCCCGTTCAGCAGGTTGAGCGTCTTGTAGCCGTAGATGCGCTGCTTGCCGTCGGCCATGTCGAAGGACAGGTTGAGCGACCGCTTCGAGCCGGCCCCGACGCCCATATAGGACGACATGCCGCGGAAGTGGACGCCCACGTTCGGGTACTTCTTGCCGTCCACGGTGACGGTCGCGGGCACGTCCACGTCGGTGCCGTGGAAGTCCTGCATCTCCAGTTCCCAGTCGCTGTTGGCGAACTCGATGAACACGGTGCGGAGCACGGTGCCGTCGTACAGCTTGGCGTCGGGGAAGTTCTTCACCTCGTCGGGCTTCACCTTCGGGCCGGGCTTGCCGGCCTCGCCGCCCTTTCCAAACCCCTTACCGAAGCCACCGCCGGGGAACCCGCCCTTCTTCGCGGCGTCGCGGGCCGGTTTGCGCTCGTCTTCGTTGAGCCAGCCGTCGTTGTTCTTGTCGAAGTCCTTGACGATCTTGCGCTCGGTCTTGCCGCCGGGTCCGCCCTTGCCGGGCTGCGAACTGGCCGTCGGGGCACACACCG
>SXHE01000037.1 GCA_005773755.1 Planctomycetia bacterium | reverse complement strand
GCGCGGCCGAACGCGCCCTAGAAAGGGGCGATTGAAGGACGAGCCGGAAGCGTGAGCGACGGACAACGCGATCCGTCGCTCACGCTTCCGGCTCGTCCAGACTCTTCACTCTACCTTGTACGGGCTGTCGGTGTCCTTCTCGTGGCGGATCTCGTCCACCGGTTCTTGCTTGAGCCAGCCGGCGTAGAGGCGGTTGGCGGCGTTGAACACCCAGCCGTCCTTCTCACCGACGTTCTTGTAGGCGTGGACGACGCCCGACGGCACGATCAGCGCGAGCGGGGCGTTCTCGCCCACGTCGCGCACCTCCTTCGCCCCGAACGTCGGCGAGTCCTTGCGCGCGTCCCATAGGTACACGCGAAACGTGCTCGGCCCGGTGAAGCAGAAGTAATCGGCCTGGTCCGCGTGTTCGTGCGGCCCGCGCGCGACACCCGGCTTGGTCATCGAGACGTAGGCCATCACCGGGTGGAACTGGGGCGGGACCAGGTCGTTGCGGAACAGCTCGACGAGCCACCCACGCTGGTCGGTGAAGAACTTGAGCGGGATCCACGCGACGTCGTGGATCGGCCCGCGCTCGACGTACTTCGGCAGGGGAACGTTCATGGGTGCTCGCAAGTGAAACGGAACCGTGCGAGGCGATTCTGCGACGCGGACCGCGAACCGTCAACGGTTGACCCGCGGGGCCGGGTGCGATACCGTCGGTGTGGCCCCTTTCCCACTCGGAGGCACACCATGTTCCGTTCCGCCGTTCTCGCCGCGCTTGCGGTCGCGGTGGTCGCGCCGGCGAGCGCGCTGGCGCAGCCCGCGCCCGGCGCGTTTCAGGTCGTTGATGCGAAGGCCAACAAGGACAAGATCACCTGGAACGAGACGCAGGCCGTCCCAGTTCAGAAGGAGGTCGTCGTCACGGTGAACGTGAACGGCATGAACGTGACCGAGAAGCGCACCGTCGTCGTGTACGAACCCGTCACAATCACCAGGGAACTCGCGCTGAAGACGGTGAAGGTGACCGACGGCACGGGCAAGGCGGTCGACGCCGAGAAGCTGGCGGAACTGTTGAAGGACGGGAAATCGGTCGTGCTCGTGTCCGGGCCGGTCGCGGCCAAGCACCGCGCGCTGTTCAAGGACACAACGCTTTTCCTCGAACTGCCGGCCGCGGCCCCGCCGAAGGGACCGGGCACCGCGCCCGTCGTGCCGGTGGTCGAACCGCCCGTGCTTCTGCCGCCTCCGCCGAAGCCCGAGCGATAAGGCATTCTGGATGGGCACGATGCCCGTCCTACTTCCGGTTCGCGACGCGGATCACCAGCTTCAACCCGGACCACGTCGCATCGACGGCGCATACCTTCACGTCTACGAGGCCCAGCGGCAGCGCGACCTCGCGGATAGTATCCTCGGTGATGTCGGTCGGCACCTTCGCGGCCTTCTTCGGCCACGACACCCAGATGACACCGGCCGGGGCGAGGTCCGTGAGCAAATTCGGCAGGCGCGCCGCGAGATCGGCGCGCCCTGTTACGAACAGGTGAACGAACTCGAGTGGCGGGTCGGCTTCGTCCGTGATGGTGACGTTTGCGGGAAGACCGGCGACGAGCGCCGCGTAGTTTGCCGGCGCGTTCAGCACGAGTGTTGTCGTGCCGGCGCGGAGGCCGAGCTTCTTCCACAGCGGCGTGCCGGAATACCCTTCGGGCATGGGTCCACTTTGGTTGCGGAGCCGCGAAGCGGCTTCAGGTGCGCGCGGGCGCGGTGCGGCGCAGGTACACCTCGATCCCGATGCCGGCGACCAGGATCACCACGCTGCCCCACTGCGACAGCGTCAGGCCCAGGCCCACGGCCGGCTCGATGCGCAGCGACTCGTTGATGAACCGGTGGACCGCGTAGCCCACCATCAGAACCACCATCAGTTGCCCGTCGTGCCGGCGGTACGGGTAGTACGCCAGCAGGAACACGATGATGAGCACCATGCTCACGGTCTCGTAGAGTTGCGTCGGGTACAGGCCGACCGTGGCCGGGGCGAACGGCTTCAGGTCGACCGTTTCGCGCTTCTCGGCCGGCGTCCCCTCGTCCGTGGTGCGCTCGACGCTCAGCGCCAGCTTCGTCTTGCCGCGGGGCCAATCGCGCACCAGGTCTTCGAGCTTGTCGGACGCGATCACCATGACTTCGGGCGCGGTACGGGCGACCGTGCTCCGGGCTTCGAGGTACGCGACGAGCGTGTCGAACTCGATCCGCACGCGCCCGCCGGGCACCACTTTCGGCTCGCGGTAGTCCTTCAGTTTCGCAATCGTCTCCTTCACTTTCTCGTCCGCGCCGATCAGTTCCATCACGACGGAGTTCGTCTCCCCGTTCACCTTCACGACCACGTCGCCGGGCTTGACGCCGGCCTTGTCCGCGGGGGAACCGACTTCGACGAACCGGACGCGGGTGCGCGGGTCCGGGCCGAAGCCCTGGCGCGACTCGACCGCGAACCCGGTCGTCGTTTGCAGGTACTGTTCGCGCACGAGCTGCTGGCGCGCGTGCGCGGACAGCAGCGGAAAGTGGGCCGCGCCGAGCGGCACCACGCGGCACTCCTCGCACGCCACCTGCCCCCAGCAGCAGCCGTTCAGGTAGCACCCGATGCGGCCGATGGCGAGGCCCAGCGCCAGCAGCGGGGCCACCGCGTCCGCGAGTTGCCAGCCGTTCACGTGCGGCGTCAGCTTGCGCAGCACGAACCAGTAGAAGAGGCCGTAACCGACGACGCCGCCCATCGCGGAGCCGTAGAAGATGATGCCGCCTTCCCAGATCTTGAAGAACGCGCCCGCGAGGCCCGCGAGCGACTGATCGGGGAAGTTCTGCGAGTACTGAGCCATGTACAGGACGCGCGCGCCGACGATCCCGGCGACGAACAGCCAGATCACCATGTCCTGAAACTTTTCCGGCGGCATGTCCGCGGTGCGCCTGGCCCGACGTGACCCCCAGAGGGTGACCGCGACGAAGCACACGAACAGCATCGCCCCGAACCCGTACATGGGGATGCCGTCCGGCGGGAACGAGCCTTTGAAGATCGGCAGCGTGAAGAGAACTTGTTGCATCGAGAACTCACCTGTCGTTTAGCCGCGACCCAAAGGGAGCGCGAACGAATCACGGCACGGGCAGTCTATCGAGCACCTGCTTCACCAGCGACTCGGGCCGCAGGTCTTCGGCCTCGGCCTCGAACGAGATCACCAGCCGGTGGCGCAACACATCGGGGGCCGCGGCCTTCACGTCTTCGGGCGTCACGTACCCGCGGCCGGCGAGGAACGCGCACGCCTTCGCCGCCCGCAAGAGCGCGATCGCGGCTCGTGTACTCGCGCCCAGTTGCACCAGCCCGGTCAGCGCGTCGAGGCCGTAGTCCGCGGGCTGGCGCGTCGCGCGGATCACGTCGACCATATACCCCTTCACCTTCGCGTCCACGTATACCGCGTCCGTCGCCCGCCGCAACTCCTCCAGTTCGGCGGCCTGCAGCGCGGGCGGGATGTCCGTGGTCGTGCCCAACCCGCCCATCCGGTCCAGTACGGCCAGTTCGTCGGCGCGCGAGGGGTAATCGATCACCAGCTTCAGCATGAAGCGGTCCACCTGCGCCTCTGGCAGCGGGTACGTTCCCTCTTGCTCGATGGGGTTCTGCGTGGCGAGCACGAAGAACGGCCGCGGCACCTTGAGGGTGTTCTCGCCGATGGTCACCTGGCGCTCGGCCATCGCTTCGAGCAGCGCGCTCTGC
>SXHE01000358.1 GCA_005773755.1 Planctomycetia bacterium | reverse complement strand
GTCACACTTCCGGCCCGCCCGGCACCGCCCGGGCGGCCGATTCGCCCCCCAGACTGACGACCAACGCCCCCGACGTGTTCAGGAACATCACGCTTTTCCAGCTGCCCGCCAACGCCAGTCCCAGCCACGCCGAGCTCACGGCCGCGCTCGAGGGCGCCCGCCTGCGATCGCCCGGCCCGCTGGAGCTGGCCACCGAAGGCTTCGTGTCAGAGCGGCACGTGGATCAGCGAGCTGCTGCCGCACACCGCGAAGTTCGTCGACGATCTGGCGCTGGTGAAGAGCGTTTCGACGAACGCGATCAACCACGACCCGGCCTGCACGT
This sequence comes from Planctomycetia bacterium, assembly GCA_005773755.1. Taxonomy (GTDB): domain Bacteria; phylum Planctomycetota; class Planctomycetia; order Gemmatales; family Gemmataceae; genus Gemmata. Next base: position 3,922 of record SXHE01000358.1, on the reverse strand, counting down.
TCGTAATGACCGGCAGCGAGACGCCCGGCAAGCCGAGCATCGGCTCGTGGCTCTCCTACGGGCTGGGCAGTGTGTCGAACGACCTGCCGGCGTTCGTAGTGCTCACTCCGTTCTGGAGTTCCGGCACCGCGGCGCAGGCGCTATTCTCGCGCATGTGGGCCAGCGGGTTCCTGCCGAGCAAGTACAGCGGCGTCGCGCTGCGAAGCGTCGGCGACCCGGTGCTGTATGTGCAGAACCCCGATGGCGTGAAGGAAGAGAACCGTCGCGAGATGCTCGATGCTCTCGGCGCGCTGAACAAGAAAACGCACGACAAGTACGGCGACCCCGAAACGCGGACGCGCACGTCGCAGTACGAGATGGCGTTTCGGATGCAGCGGAGCGTGCCGGACCTGACCGACCTGAGCAAGGAGCCGGCGAAGACACTGGAGATGTACGGCCCCGACGTGAAGAAGCCCGGCAGCTTTGCCGCCAGCGCGCTGCTGGCGCGGCGTATGATCGAGCGCGGCGTACGCGCGGTCCAGATTCTGCATCGCGGTTGGGACCAGCACGGCAACCTGCCGGCCGACATCCGCTCGCAGTGTCGCGACACCGACCAGCCGACCGGCGCGCTGCTCGCGGACCTGAAACAGAAGGGGCTACTCGACAGCACGCTCGTGGTGTGGGGCGGCGAGTTCGGCCGCACCGTGTACAGCCAGGGCACGCTGACGAAGACCAACTACGGCCGCGACCACCACCCGCGCAACTTCTGCATGTGGCTGGCCGGCGGCGGCATCAAGGGCGGGCAGGTGTACGGCGAGACGGACGACTACAGCTACAACGTGACCGAGAACCCGGCGCACGTGAACGACATCAACGCGACCGTGCTGCACCTTCTGGGCATCGACCACAGCAAGTTCACATACAAGTTCCAGGGCCTCGACCAGCGCCTGACCGGGGTTGAGGACCAGAAGGTGATCAAGGAGTTGCTGCGCTGATGCCGCTCGCGGCCTCGCGAGCGCTCGCGAAGCCGCAAGCGGCAGTCACTTGCCCTGGGATGTCACCCACAGGTCCGGCGTTGATACCTCGAAGTCCGCCATCGTGAACCGCGCCGTGCGCGTCAGCTTCGGTTCGTCCTTTACCTTGCCCACGAGCCGGAACGCGCCGCTCGCGGTCTTGTCGGCCGTCAGCGACAGTGTGATCGTGTTGGGATCGGGCTTCGCCGGCTGAACCACCTCGGCCTTCACCCCGGCGGGCAAGCCTTCCGCGACCACTTCAACCGGCTTGTTGAAGCCCCGAACGCGAGCAACCTTTACCACGACCTGTGCCGGTTTGCCGGGCGCGACCGTGAAACGGTCGGCAGCTACCGACAACTCGTAGTCCGGTTCCCACAGCGTGCGCAGCAGTACGAGGTGGCGCGGGCCGCCGCCGGCATACAGGTCGGACACGACCGCCCAGTACGGCCCGTCCGCGGGCGGCGTGAATGTGAGCGTGGTGTCGCCGTTCAACTTGCCCGGCACGGCGCGGGCCAACTCCTTCTTGTCGGCGTCCACGACGCGCACGACCGGGTTCGCGGCGAGGCCGTGTGAGCGACTCTCGGCGATCAGCGTGAGCGTGCGGCCCTTAACGCAAGTCAGTTCCAGCCGCGTTTCGCCGCCGGGCTGCTCGATGATGCCGAACGTGCCACGGCGCGGGTCGCCGCGCACCGGTACGACGTTCGCCACATCGGGGCCGTACACGGACAGCAGGTCGTCGGTAGGGCCGCGCGCGAACAACAGCGCCTTCTGCACCACCGGTGTCAGGTTCCACCCGCGTAGCTCGGTCACTGGCTTGTCCGCGTTCACCAGCGGCGGCACGGCGAAGTCCGCGAACGGGCCGGTCGTGAGCGTGAGCCGGTACACGCAGGAGTCCGAGCCGAAGTAACGCACACTGGTATCGGGCTGCGCGGGGAAGGCGTAGACGCGGGCGACGTAGATGCCGTCCTTCTTGGCGGTGAAGGCGATCTGCGGGTCGAGGCCGCGCCAGTCGTTGTTCTCTTCCAGAACTAACCCGTCGGCCGAGACGATCTGGAGCATCGCGTCCATCGGCGAGCGCAGCGTGTGGTGCGCTTCGAGCGACGCGACCAGCGTTTGCCCCTTCTTGAGCTGTACCGCGAAGCTGTCGACGTCGCCGCTCTTTTCGAGCTTCCCGTTCACGACGCAGTCGCGGTCGATGGTCTGCGGCCGCTTAGAGTCGTCGTTCGGTTCCTTCTCCGCGACGTCGGGCAGCGTGCCGACGATGAACGGCCTTGGGGCGCTCGCGCCCTCGGCGTTGTGCGCGCGGAGCCAGTAGGTGCCGGGAGCCGCGGCCTCCGCGACCGTGACCTTCAGCTTCCCCTTCACGACCTCGACCGAAACACCACTGCCGCTGGCCCACACCTTCGTACCGGCGTCGAGCGTGCCCGTGGGTGTGACTTCAACGGTAGTTCCGCGCTGCGCGCCCGCGGGGTACAGCGAGGTGAGCGTCGGTGGGGCCGCGAAAGCATTCGGACTCACCACAAAGGCACAAAGGACACAAAGAAGACGAAAACAAGAGAGCAGTTCAAAAGAACTCTCCCCTTTGGTCTTCTTTGTGTCCTTTGTGCCTTTGTGGTGAATCCTGCTTTCGATGCTCACATCAGTTCCTTGATCGGGGTCGGATCGCTGACGAGGTGCGCGGGGCGGCCGTTGGGCGTGTAGAGGATCTTCGCGGGGTCGATGCCGAGCTTGGTGTAGACGGTGGAGACGAAGTTTTCCGGGGCAAGCACCCGCTCGACCGCGGCGAAGCCCTTGCTGTCGGTCGCGCCCACAACGGTGCCGCCCGGCGTGCCGCCGCCCGCGAACAGCACGCTCATGGCGTTCGCCCAGTGGTCGCGGCCCGCCGTCTTCGAGCCGGACAGCGTGGAAAGCTTCGGCGTGCGGCCGAACTCGCCCAACGCGATCACCAGCGTGCTGTCCAACATGCCGCGATCTTCGAGGTCGCTGATGAGGCCGGCGACCGACTGGTCCCACGACGGCAGGCGCTTACGGAGCGCGCCGAAGATGTCGGAGTGGTGGTCCCAGCCGCCGTCGTTGACGGTGATGAACGGCACCCCGGCTTCGACCAGTCGGCGGGCGAGGAGCAACCGCTGGCCGAAGGCGTTGCGGCCGTAGTTCTCGCGCACCTTCGACGGCTCGCGGCCGATGTCGAACGCGGCCTGCGCCTCCTTCGAGTTCATCAGGTCGTAGGCCTGCTTGTAGTGGTCGTCCAGCGCCAGCGCCGGGTCGCCGGCCTGCTTGTCCATGAACCGCTTCAGCGTGTCCACTTCGGTGCGCACGCCCGCGCGGTCCTCGAACCGGTCGCCGGTCAGCCCGTCGGGGAGGGCCACGTCGCGGACGCGGAAGCCGCGGCCGTTGGGGTCTTCGCCGACCACGAACGGCGCGTACTTCGCGCCGAGGAAGTTCGGCCCGCCGCTGCGGGTCATGGACTGCAGGCCGAAGTAGCCGGGCAGACCGACCTTCGGCGGCTTCTCGTGCGCGACCACCGACCCCATGCTGGGGTGGAAGCTGACGAACGCCCCGCACCCGACCGGGATGCGCGGCGGCGCGCCGGTCATCATGTAGTGATTGCCGGCCCCGTGGTTGCCCTGCTCGTGCCGGATTGAGCGGATCATCGCGTATTTGTTCAGGCCCTTCGCGAGCTTGGTCATGTGCTCGGAATACCGCACACCGGGCACGGCGGTGGGGATGGCCTTGAACTCGCCGCGATACTCCTCCGGCGCGTCCGGCTTGGGGTCGAACGTCTCGAAGTGCGTCGGCCCGCCGTCCATCCACACGAGGATGCACGACTTGGCTTTGGCCGCGGGCTTGTTGACGGCTTCCGCCGCGAGGCCGCGCGCCCGCAGCGCGGTGAGCAACCCGCCGCCGAGCAGCGCGCCAAGGCCGAGTTG
>SXHE01000357.1 GCA_005773755.1 Planctomycetia bacterium | reverse complement strand
GGCTGGGGCGCGGGTCGCGGCGGCCGGCTTCGCGACAACGGGCTTCGACTGGGCAACTGGGGCCTTCTTCGGCCCGTAGCTCGGCACCTCGTCCTCGTCGAGCGCGTCGAAGTCCTCGACCAGCGCGCGACCGAGTGGCCGGTCGTCGTCGTCATCGTCTGTGGCGCGCGCGGGCGGCGGGGCGGTCTTCGGCGCGGGGGCCGATCTGGGAGCGGGGGCCGGCAGCGGCACAGGCACAGGCACAGGCACAGGCGGCGTCAGAAGCCGCTTCTCCGCGACCGTGACCGGTTTGGGCAGTTCGACGACCTTTTTCGGCTCGGCCGGGCGCGGCGGCAACTCGATTACGCGCCGCGGCTCGCCGTTGCCGCCGTTGCGGTTGGGCAGTTGAACGACGCGCGGCGGCTGGGGCGAACCCCCGGCCTTCATCTCCTGACCGAACCGCGCGACCACGTACATCCCGCTTGTCCGGTGCTTTTCCAACTCGAGCAGCCCGTCGCGTTGCGCGTCTTCGAGCAGTTCGCTGAACGTGCGGTAGCCGAAGTAGCCCTCGTTGAACGACGGCTTCTTCCGCTTGATCGTGTCCTTGAGCATCGACGAGTAGATGATCTCCTTGTTCTCGCGCCGCAGGGCCAGCAGCGTGTCGAGCAGCAGCGCGAACACCTTCCGCTTCTTTTCGGGAATCGAGTCGTTCACGCCGACCGGGATGATCGGGGCGCGGTCCAGGTCTTCGTAGTAGATGAACTCGTCGCAGTTGTCGCGCAGCAGGTCCGAGGTGGCGTCCGAGAGGCCCAGGCCGATGACGTGCTTGCCCAGTTCCTTCAGCTTGGACACGAGCGGCGAGAAGTCGCTGTCGCCGGAGACGATCACGAACGTGTCGATGTGGTCCTTGCTGTACGCCAGGTCGATGGCGTCCACGACCAAGCGGATGTCGGCGGAGTTCTTGCCGGTGATGCCGCGGCGCGGGATCTCGATCAGCTCGATGGCGGCCTCGTGCAGCCCGCCGGTGTAGAAACCGAACCGGGACCAGTCGGCGTACGCCTTCTTGCAGACGATCTTACCCTTTTCGACGAGGCGCTCGAGCACCTTGCCGATCTCGAACCGGTCGCGCCGGTTGTTGAACCCCAGCCCCATGTTCTCGAAGTCGATGAACACGGCCCGGGTTCGTTCGCCGTCGCCGGTGCGGTGGGATTTCATTCCGGGCCTGCGGGTGCGTTGCGGTGGAAGGTCCGTCGTCCGATGCGCCTATTGTGCAAAACGGAGGCGCGCGGGGGAAGGCCAAGAGTGAAGCCGCGCGCGGCTTCGCGCGCGGGCCGGTGGGCCTGCGCCACCTGCTCTTACGCTTCAGCCAGGCACGCGCGCAGGAACCGGACACCGTGTTCGATGTCGCGGAACCGGTCCTCTTGGGTGCCCACCTCGCGCTCGATGCACAGCGGCCCGCGGAACCCGATCCGCTTCAGCGCCTTCACGAACGCCGTCGTGTTCGTCTGCCCGCGACCGAGCGGAACCTCTTCGCCCCAGGTGCCCTTTACGGTCGGACGGTTCGCGTCTTTCAGGTGAACGCTCTTGATGTCCGGGGCCAGCAGATCGAGCACTTCCAGCGGATCGTCCTTGTCGTACAGGAGCATGTTCGCCGGGTCGAAGTTCACCTTCAGGTTCGGGGCTTTCAGGTCGTCGAGGGTGCGGCGGAGCAGGGCGGCCGACTCTTGCCCGGTCTCGAACCCGACCGTGACGCCGGCGCTCTTCGCGAGGTCGGCGACCTGCGCCAGAGTGTCGAGGAACGGCTTTCGTGCGTCCGCGCCCGGCTCCGGGATGAACCCGGCGTGCAGCATAATGTCCGCGAGGCCGAGTTCCTTTGTGCGGGCCAGCCCCCACTTGAACCGCTGCAGGCGCTCGGGGCGCGTGGCCGGGTCGCCGAACCCGCCGGTCTTCTCGATGGTTTGGGGCGAGGTATAGTCTTCGCCGGGGAAGCCGAGCATGGCCCCGCTCATGCGGAACCCGGCGGCCTTCGCCGCGGCCGGCATAGCCTCGCCCTCCGACCAGCTCGCGTGGTGCGGGTCGCCGCAGGCGAGCTGCACCACGTCGATTCCGAGCCGGTCCATGAACCCTTTCAGTTCGGGAACGCTCGTTACCTGAAGGGACCAACTACAGACGCCAATTGACAGCGGTTCGATTGTCATGTGGGTTCCTCAGCGAAGGAAGACTCGCGGCGATTGTAATGTCTCCGCGGGCCGCTGTCGCGGGGTTGGTTGTGGGGAAATCGCGCACGGCGTTCGACGATTTGGGAGAAAAGCTCAACTTCCGTGCCGAATTACACGGTCTCGTGCGTATGTCCCAGGAGACGCCGAATTGACGGCTCACTCACTCACCGTCTGCTTCCGCACAGGCTCCCGGTCGCCCAGGAGCACGGTCGGAGTCGAGGGCGGCGCGTCGCCCTTAAGTCGCCCGCGCGCCGCCCTCCTCCGATCGCACTATGCGATCACGCGAGTTGCTGAGCGGCCTTGATCGCAAGCACCAGCAGCACGTCCGCGAACAGCACCAACAGCGCGCACGCGACAACGCTATCGGTAGCGGCGCGGCCGACGCCCTCGGAGCCGGGCCGCGGGTAGAACCCGATGAAGCAGCCCGTCACGCCCACGATCAGCCCGAACACCAGCGTCTTCAGCCCCGCCGGAATCACATCCTGTAGGACGAGTTCGCGCACGGCCGCGGTGTCGTATGTCAGGAACGTAGTCGAACCAGTGGCGAGTTCCGCGACGAACCCGCTGCCGAGCGCGGTCGCGGCGATGAGGACGTGGAGTATCGGCACCGCGAGGACGCAGGCGACAACGCGCGGCCCGACCAACCGCCGGATCGGGCACACGCCCAGCAACTCCAGCGCGTCGATCTGCTCGGTCGCGCGCATCGCGGCCAGTTCCGCACCCAGGCTCGCTCCGGTTCGCGCTGCCACGATCAGCCCCGCGCCGACCGGCGCGAGTTCCAGCAGAACCGCCGCTGCGAGGAACGTGGGCAGGTACTCGACCGCGCCGGTCCCGGTGCGGGCCAGCACGTCGCGGGTGTGTATCCAGATGACGACGCCAAGCGCGAGGCCGGTCACGGCCGCGAGCGGCAACCCGCCGATCACGACGGAGTATAGCGGGCGCACCCAACCGCTGGCGCGCGGGGCCGCGGCGACCGACGCGGGCACCGCCTTCGCGCCGAACACCGTCAATCGGCCGAACCATTCGAGGAGTGACAGCACGTGAGCCACAGGAGGTTAGATGCGCGCGGCGGACCACGTCCAGTGGCGGTCGGAGGTCTGTTGGACGGCTTCGGGGCCGTACCCGAGTCGGCCGACCGCCGCACGAACTTCATCGAGCGTGAGCGACGCACGGAGCGACGCCGCGAACATCGCCCGCTGGTGGTCATTCGCTTCGGCCGCGTGCGCATTCAGGATGTCGTCGAGCGCGCCCTCGCTCACCGGTCGCAGCAGATCGCGAACGAAGATCGTACACCCCGGGATACACACGCGGTGCATCTCGGCCAAGCACGCACCCGGATCGGGGAAGTGGTGGACGCTGCCGTTACAGATGACAGCACCGAAGTGCGCGGCAAGTAAACCGAGCCGCTTCGCGTCACTCTTCGCGAGGTAGATGGGTGAGTTCAGACGCGCCTCGGCGACGTTTCGGCGTCCCAGTTCGAGCATGTGCTCGGAGAGATCGACCCCGCACACGAGGAGGTGTCCGCGCCGCTGCTGCTCCTCTGCACTCGCGCGACCGGTGATCGCCTCGTACCTACGGCACAATTCGATGGGAATACGCGCGGTGCCGGTACACACGTCGAGAATCAGTCCGACACCGGTCCACGCCCGAAAGAAGTCTGTTACGAACGCGCGATTGACTTCGGCGAAGTCCATCGAGTCGTACTCGCGCGCCTCGGCCTCGGTGTCCATCACCTCGGCTTCGAGCACGCGCGGGAGCATCGGGGCGTCGGTTCAGGAAAGGGCGGCGGTGTAGTCACCGATGCGAGAGCGGGCTGGCCGCGCCGCGCGCATCGCTTGTTCGTCGCGACAGGCTTCGAGCAGCCCGGTGCGGAGTTGGAAGTCGCCGGCCCCGTGGCGGTCCCAAGCGAGGATCACGGCCGAGGTCGCGGGGTTCAGGCCGGCGACGCGGGCGAGCCACATGATGCCGGCCTCGTGGTCGAAGCGGCACGTCTGCGGGTGGTTCCACGCGATGTGCGACGCGAGGCAACCCATCGGCAGCGCGCGGGTGAATGTGCCGTGAACGAGCAGCGGACTGGCCTTCTCTAGCAACTCAACGATACGACTCAACCCGTCGTTGGTGACGTGCGGCAGCCACGCGGCCCGGAACTCAGCAATCGGTTCGGAAATCGGCATGGCGACAGCACTCCCCGCGGACGGCCGCGGACGCAAACGGAGCGAAACGCGATCTGTAAACGCTTACACACCCGAATGATGAGTCAAATCGTCGGCTCGAAACGTCTGGGGTGCGGGTGGTAGGACGGTGGCTGCGCCCCAGTCAAGTGAGGGCATCATAGAAGGCACGTTTCGGGGGTGTCAATAGGCCGGGTGTCCGGCAAGATTCGTGCGGCGGTCGGAGCGTCCCGGCCAGTTCGCGGTTCCGGGGCCGGGGTAAGTAGTTACGGCCGACGCCCCCGGCGCATCTCCGCGGAAAAAATATTTCGGAAGTTCTCTCAAGTCACTCGACACCCATCGGGAATCGTTTTAGTCGTGATTACACTCGCTTGTGTTTGTGTGGTGTCACTGATGCGTGCCAAACCGCAGAAAACGCTTGCGAAATGTTCGCGCGGGTGGCGCGGCGCTTGAAATGAAGGCCGGCCGCATGAGTGACAATGCATTGTCACTCATGCGGCCGTGTGGTTCGGTCGCTCCGTGACCGGTGCTGTGAAGACCGGTCACGAAGTGACCGGACCACAGCAGCGCTCACTCCTGGCGCTCGGGGCGCAGCGCCCGCACCTGCGCGCCGGCCTTCCACATCTCGCTGTCCGCTATCTCCTTCAGCTCCTTCTCGAGCTGTTGCCGGTAGTCCGGGCGGCTGTTCGCGTCGAGCGTGCGGCGCGCCTCTTCGCCCGTCGCCACAGAGTGGTACAGTTGCTCGAACACGGGCTTGCTGGCGTCGCGGAACGCCTTGAACCAGTCGAGCGCCCCGCGCTGCGCGGTGGTCGAGCAGTTCGCGTACATCCAGTCCATCCCCGTCTCGGCGATCAGCGGGTACAGGCTCTGCGTCGCCTCTTCGACCGTCTCGTTGAACGCCTCGCTCGGCGAGTGCCCGTTGGCCCGCAGCACCTCGTACTGCGCCAGCCACAGCCCGTAGATCGCGCCCATCAGCACGCCGCGCTCGCCGGTCAGGTCGGCGATCACTTCCTTCTTGAACGTGGTCTCGAACAGGTAGCCGGAGCCGATGGCGATGCCCAGCGCCAGGCACCGCTCGCGGGCCTTGCCGGTCGCGTCCTGATGAATGGCGAAGCTGCTGTTGATCCCGCGGCCCTCGACGAACAGCCGGCGCACCGTCGTGCCGCTGCCCTTCGGCGCGACCAGGATCACGTCGATGTCCGCCGGCGGGTTCACGCCGGTCTGGTCGTTGAACACGATGGCGAACCCGTGCGAGAAGTACAGCGCCTTGCCCGAGGTCAGGTGCGGCTTGATCTTGGGCCACATGTCCTTCTGCCCGGCGTCCGACAGCAGGTACTGCACGACGGTGCCCTTCGCGGCGGCCTCTTCGGGGTCGAACAGCGTCACCCCCGGCTTCCAGCCGTCTTCGAGACAGAGATCGTAAGCCTTGCCGCCTTTGCGCTGGCCGACGATGACCTTGATGCCGTTGTCGCGCATGTTGAGCGACTGCCCGCGGCCCTGCACGCCGTAGCCGAGCACGGCGACGGTTTCGTTCTTGAGGATGCTCTGGACGCGGTCGAGCGGGTAGTCGGCGCGCTCGATGGCCTGTTCCACTGTGTCGCCGATGCGAATCTCTTTCATGGGTCTTCTCGCGTGGGAGGGGAGGGCGTATCTTCTGCGAGAGAGGTTATCGAAAATTATCTCGACGGCAAGAAATCAAACCTGGACACGAGCGACGCGGCGCACCCGGCCGAGGCCACCGGCACGCAGGACGTGGTGGACCGGCTGATCGAGAAATGGCGCGCCGCGCGCCCGGATCTGGACCCGTCGCCGCTGGAAGTGGTGGGCCGCGTGCTGGTGCTGGCGCAGCACCTGGAGCGCAACGTCGAGGTCGCGCTGGAGAAGCACAAACTGGCGCTGGGGCAGTTCGACATCCTGGCGACGCTGCGCCGCCAGGGGAAGAAGGGCGGGCTGACACCGACGCAGTTGCTCGAAAGCGTGGTGCTCTCCAGCGGCGGCATGACGGCGCGGCTCGACGCCCTGGCCGAGGCCGGCTACATCGCCCGCAAGTCGAACCCCGCCGACCGGCGGATGGTGGTGATCGAACTCACCTCGAAGGGCCGCCGCGCGATCGACAACGCGACCCGCACGCGGTTCAATGAAGCGAAGGACTCGCTCCCCGCGCTGGACGAGACCGAAATGGCTGCGCTCACCGGCCTACTGCGCCGGTGGCTGGCGCAGGTCGCGGGCTGAAGCGGGCGATTGCAAACTCCTGTCACAAAACCGGCGAGTGGGTGGTTGGAACCTCCTGGTACACGCGGCCGACGTTCGCCGACCGCGACAGACCTCGCGCGGAACCACCGAAGCGGTTCGCGCGGCGTCCCGAAGCGACACCGACTGGATAGTATACACCTGTGCAAAAATTGTCAAGCGCCGCGCCGCGAAAAGCGCAAGATGTGGCCGAACGGCACAGCTCAGCAGCCGGGGCCGCTCGGTGAGCTACGAACTACCAGAAACGAATCACGTTCCGCCGACTGCTGTAGCGCCGGGTTCGGCGCTGTGGACGGTCGAAACACGGGCCGGCGAGCGGCACGGGCAGTTCGTCGATTGTTCGGCCGCTGGTTTCTAGCCACGAGCCGCGGCTTCGATTGCGGCGATGTCGATCTTCCCCTGTTTCATCATCTCCGCCATTGCCCTGGCCGATACGTTCTTGTCTGCACTCATCGTCAGTTCCGACAGCCGCTTCGGGTAGATCTGCCACGACACCCCGTAACGATCCTTCAGCCACCCGCAAGCGGTCTCCTCGCCGCCGTTGGCGGTCAGCGCCGCCCACAGTCGATCGGTCTCGGCCTGATCGTCCGTCGCGACTGAAATCGACACCGCCTCGGTCAGGGTGACAAAGGTCGTCTCGACCCGGCGTCCCGGGATCAGAGAGCAGTAGCGCTCTGCGGCTTCACGGCCCCGCCCGTCACGGAACCAGAGGCAGGTGCGAATCGAGTTGCTCACCGTATTGTTCCTCGTGTGATACCGGATTGCATTGAACCACTATGTTTCGAGTTTGACAGCCCAGTGGAACCCGACGGCCCCTTTGACAGTCGCTGGATCGCCCGCCAGTCGGGTGCATCGCCGGCGGACCACACGCGTTAGGTCGCCCAGGCGGTC
>SXHE01000356.1 GCA_005773755.1 Planctomycetia bacterium | reverse complement strand
CGTGTCCGCGTCCGCGCGCAGCCGCGCGGCGCGCGGCTCCGCGCCATCTGCGAACAGCACCCGGCACGCGGATAGCAGCTCGTGCGCCGCGGCGGGGGAAACCTCAAACGGGGGCATGGGGCAAGTTGGGGTGAACGAGGGCAACCGGTACGGTCGATACAAAGACTACATCGTAACCCACGGACGGGCCTTTCGCATGGTCGTGCCTCCTCCTAACGCGGCTGCTCCTGGGGATAGCGGCGTCCGCGTTCTCACCGAACCCTCTGTGTACGTCCTGGGTCGCCAGACCGTGGACGACGCCGAACTGAACCGCTTCCTCGCGGATCATGGCGTCAGTTGGTCGAGCGACAGCGAGGTCGCGGGCGAAGTGCTGACCGAAACCGCGGGCCGTGTGTGCTACATGAGCTTCGCGAAGCCGCGGCCCGGCGGGAACGCCGCGTACCTCACGCACATCAAGGAGGTCGGCCACGGCTCCGTACTCGAACACGCCGTGTGGTCTCTGCTCATCACGGGCGTGTCGCGGTCGCTGACGCACGAACTCGTCCGACACAGGGCCGGCTTCGGATACTCGCAACTTTCCCAACGCTACGTCGACGAGTCGGTGGCGGAGTACGTCGAGCCGGACATCATCGCCAACGATCCCGACCTGCACGCGATCTGGCTCGACACGGTCAAGCAGTCGCACGCGGCGTACGTGAAGCTCGCGGAGGCGCTGAACGCGAAGCTCGCGGACCCGGCCGCGGCCACCGCCGCGATGCTCCCCCCGGACGCGGACCGCACCACGCGGCGCAAGGCCGCACGTCAGGCCGCGCGCAGCGTCCTGCCCAACGCCACCGAGACGAAAATCTTCGTGACCGGCAACGCCCGCGCGCTGCGCCACTTCATGGAGATGCGCGGCTCGGCCCACGCCGAACCCGAAATCCGCAAACTCGCCACCGCGATCCTCGACGTGCTCCAGAAGGACAGCGCGAACCTGTTCGGCGACTACCAGAAGGTGCCGCTGCCCGACGGCACATTCGAGCTGGTGACGCAGTACAAAAAGGTGTGACCGGGGCGCGCCCGCACCACGTCTTTCAACTCGCCGGAGGCCGTTTGCCCGTCAAACACCGGAACGGCGGCTCATTCGGTTTGGTCGGGCGCGCGGGCGCGGGTAAAATGGGGAACCCCGCTCCGCGGGTTGTGGCCCGCCCCGCGACCGGGTAGGCTGGACGTGACGAGCGCCGCGCTCGGCCCACTTCTCTCAGAGGCTCCGGTTGTGGACGAAAACCCGTTCACCGACGTGGACCGCACCCTCCTCAAGCGGTGCCTCGCCCGCGAACCGGGGTCGTGGAACGACTTCGTCGATCGGTTCCTCAGCCTGATCTACCACACCGCCCGCTACACCGCGCACCTGCGCAGCGCCCGCATCGGCCCGGAAGACGTCGAAGACATCGCGGCCGAGGTGCTGCTCCGCGTCGTCGCGGACAACTTCAAGGTGCTGCGCGAGTTCCGCAAAGAGTCCAGCCTCGCGACCTACCTCACGGTGATCGCGCGGCGGGTGTGCGTCCACGAACTGAGCCGGCGGCAGAAGGTGAAGGACGCGATCAGCCGCGGCGACACGCGCCTGGCCGCCCCGGACCCGGACGACGCACCCGCCGCGCAAAAGAGCATGGAGAGCCTGGAGGAGGTCGAGAAGTTGCTCCGCCGGCTCCGCGGACAGGATCGCGAGATCGTTCGCCTTTACTACATGGAGGGGCGCACGTACGAGGAGATCGGCACGGCACTGGACGTGCCGGTGAACACCATCGGCGCGATCCTGTCTCGCGCGCGCAAGAAACTGCGCGAGCTGTCGCCGCCCTCGACCACGCACCTGAGCGCCAGTGCGCTTCGCGACCCGACGCCGGCCCCCGGCGCGGCGGCGAGTGTCGCGAAGCCGAAGAAGAGCAAGCCCACGCTGTCGCCCCCGCCGCCACCAAAGGCGGTGATCCGCCCGACCAAGCCGACCAAGTCGCGGCCCGTGCTCGACCCGATCGCCGAAGACAAGACCGACGCAGGCGACTGAAGCAACACGGGGACACACACGGGGCGAAAGCCCTGTGGAGCCTTCACCCCCACATTTCTCACGACGGTCACTGAATTCTTCGCGCGCGGCCTCAATTCACGCAGCAGGAGAAGCGTACATTTCGACACACGCCGCGCGGTTTGTGGGTTACGTTTCAGTAGGCCCACGAATCCCCCCCGCGCCGGGCACCAGCCCATGCCACCGGTTCCGACCGCCGACAGCGGCACTTACCGCGCTTACACACGACTCGCCGGCTCCGAGCCGCTGCCGGGCTACCGGCTCATCTCGCCCCTCGGGCGCGGCGGATTCGGCGAGGTGTGGAAGTGCGAGGCCCCCGGCGGCCTCCACAAGGCCATCAAGTTCGTCACCTCCGAGTCCGAAGACGGGCGCGGGGGCGAGCGGTTCGGCCAGGAGCTCGCCGCGTTCGAGCAGATCAAGGCGATCCGCCACCCGTTCCTCCTCACGCTCGAGCGCGTCGAGCAGATCAGCGGCGACCTCATCATGGTGATGGAACTGGCCGACCGCCAGCTCCAGGACCGGTTCGTCGAGTGCCGCAACTGCGGGCTGCCCGGCATCCCGCGCGACGAGCTGCTGTCGTACTTCGCCGACGCCGCCGAAGCGCTCGACATGATCGCGGCCAAGTTCAACCTGCAGCACCTCGACATCAAGCCGGCGAACCTGTTCCTCGTGTCGGGCCACGTCAAGGTGGGCGACTACGGGCTGGTCGCGCAACTCGAAGGGTCGGACGCGGGCAACCGCGGGCTGACCCCGCGCTACGTCGCGCCCGAGGTGCTGCACGGCACGCCGAGCAGTTGCTCGGACCAGTACAGCCTCGCGCTCGTCTATCAGGAGCTGCTGACCGGCACGTTCGCCTACGCCGGGCGCACGCCGCAGCAGTTGATGCTCCAGCACGTTTCGGGGAAGCCGAACCTCGCGCCGCTGCCGCCGGGCGATCAGCCGGTGGTGGAGCACGCGCTAGCGAAGCAGCCCGAGGGCCGGTTCCGCTCGTGCCTGGAGTTCGTGCAGGCGCTCATGTCGGTCGAGGCCGCGAGCGCCTTGCCGAACGCGGCGATGAACTTCCGGCGCGCGCGGGTGGACCGCTCGGTCGCGGAGATGAACGTCGGTGTCCCGATCGACGACTACCCCGGCGATGCGTCGTCCGTACCCGAGCGCGGCGCGCTGACCCACCCCGGCGGCGCGCGCCGGCCGGAACCGACGCAGAGCTTCACGCTCCCCGGTCGGCCGCACCTGACGGTGCCCGGGGCCGCGAAGGCCGCACTTCCCCCGCTCGTATCGGGGAACGCGCGCGGCGCGACGCGCGCGCAGGTGCTGATCAACACGCCGGCCCCGGCGAGTGTGCGAACGCCGCCCCCCGTGCTCGAAGAGGTCGAGGCCGGGCTGGTCATCCTGAACCGCATCTTCTCGGTGATCCCGGTCGCGGCGCTCATCGGCATGGAGTCGGGCGAACGGACCCTCGATCCGCAGGCGTTCGCCGCCGGGGTCGTGAGCGCGGCGGCGTCCGGCGGCGACGTGCCGCACGCCAGCGGCGACGTGGGCCGGTTGGCCGACGGCGCGTGGGTGTGTCAGTTCCCGTCAACCGTGCCCGCGTCCGTCGTCCCGCTCAAGCTCCAGGTGGTGCGCGACCGCTGGGGCGTATCGATCGAACAGCCGGACCCGGCCCACTTGGTGATGCGCCGCACGGCCGGCGGCGGCGGGTTCTTCGGCGGCAAGAAGTTCGGCTACGAGGTGAGCATCCTGCTCCCGACCGCGGGCAAGCCGGTCGGCGAGATCACGGTGCTCGGCCGCACGTTCGGAGCGCCCGATCAGAAGTTCGCGCACGAAGTTCAGGACACGCTCCCGCGCGTGCTCCACGACGTGAAGAACCAACTCGGCAACGTGCAGGACCGGCGGAACAGCCCGCGGGTCGCGTGCGGGCTGGCGGTCACGCTGTACCCGGTTCACAGCGACGGCGGGATCGACGCCGCGGTGAGCGCGAAGTGTCGCGACGTGTCCCTCGGCGGCCTCGGCTTCACCACGTCCGAGGCCCTGAAGACGAAGTACGTGTACGCGGCGTTTCCCGGCGTCTCCGCGACCGCGGGCCAGGCGATTCTAGTGCGGCTCGCGCGCAGCCAGGCGCACGGCCACGACCGCCACTACGGGGCCCAGTACCGCACGGACCTGTAACGCCGCGGCTCTGTCGAAACGATGTGCGCGAGCGAGCGGCGCACCTCACCCCAGCACGTCCTTCACCACCCGCCCGTGCACGTCGGT
>SXHE01000355.1 GCA_005773755.1 Planctomycetia bacterium | reverse complement strand
GGCACGAAACGAACCGCGGGCACAGTCGCGTGTCGTTAACAGTGAGCACCGCGAACGGCCCAGTTTCACACAAGGACGCTCGATGAACGCCGACCGGCCCGTTGACAACGCCCCGTATTACACGCACGTTCACGGCGGGCTGACCGTCGAGGGGTGGTCGCGCGCCGCGGTGCAGAGCTACTGGCGGGTGCCCGAACTGAAGGTCGGGTTCGACCTCGGCGCGCAGCCGTGGGACTTCATGGGCACGCCGACGTGGTTCATCTCACACACGCACCTCGACCACGTCGCGGCGCTACCGGTGTACGTCGCCCGCCGCCGCATGATGAAGATGGAACCGCCGACGATCTACGTTCCGACCGAGAGCGTGGACGACGTGAAGAAGTTCATGCTCATCATGCACCGGCTCGACCGCGGCCGGCAGTTGGCCGACGTGCGCGGGGTCGCGCCCGGCGACGAGATCGAGCTGTCGCGCGAGCACGTCGTGACCGCGTTCAACACGGTCCACACGATCCCCAGTCGCGGGTTCGTCGTGTGGGAGCGGCGCAACAAGCTGAAGGACGAGTACGTCGGGCTGCCGGGCGACAAGATTCGCGACCCGAAACTGAGCGGCACTGCCATCACCCGCGAGGTGCGCCTCCCGCTGGTCGCGTACACCGGCGACACCGCGCCCGCGGGTCTGGACGCCTGCCCCGCGTGCTTCGAGGCGAAGGTGCTGATTACCGAGATGAGCTTCATCCGCGCCGCACACAGGCGCGACAAGATTCACAAGTACGGCCACATGCACCTGGACGACTTCATCGAGCGCGCCGACCGGTTCAAGAACGAGCTGATCGTCGCGGCCCACTTCAGCACGCGGTATCACCCCAACGAGGTGCGGAAACTGCTCGACGCGAAGCTGCCGGCCGAGCTGAAGGCGAAGATGAAGCTGTGGGTGTAGGTGACGTGGGGCGCGCCGGTGGCCCGGCGCGCCCGGCGAGTGATCGACTCACGCGGCGCGGCGTTCCTCGCGCTTGAGCCACTTCTGCATCCCGGTCAGTTCGGCTTCCCATTCCTTGCCGAACCGCTTCTGGCCGAAGGCGTCGTACAGCAGGTCGAGCGTTTCGATCAGCGCGCGGAGCTGGTTGGCGCGGTCGTCGAGCTTGCCGCGGGCGTCGGCGGCCTCGTCCGGCGGCGGCAGTTTCGCCCCGGCCACCGCCAGCGTCTCGGCGTGAATCGCCAGCTCGTACTGGTCGCTGTGCCGCACCAGCGTGAGGCCGACCTTGCGCGGCATCTTCCCGCTCTGGATCGCGCGGCGGGCCTCCGGTAAGCGCGTCGGGCCTTCGTGCGAGATCGTCTCGTGCCCGGTCACCCCGCGCGGGCACTCCAGGTTCAGCGTGCGGGCCAGCATCAGCGTCACTTCGGAGTTGTCCGCGAGCTTGATCGTGTCCGAATGCACGTCGGTGTAGTACCAGAGCCACAGCAGGAACTCGTTGCCGACGAAGTCGCGGCTGGTCTCGTCCGCGATCCAGGCGACGTCGGTGGGCGAGATACCGGGCACGAACGGGCTGGGCGAGGAGTCGTCCACGAGGCGCGTGCGGGCGTTCACTTCGGCGAGGTGGTACGCCCGCCGCCCGGCGGTGATGCAGTCCAGGCCGACGCCGAAGGTCTGCTCGAACAGCGAGCACAGCCGGTCGATCTGCGTCAGCGACGTGGCCCCGAACAGCACCTCGTTGGTGAGCTTGTCCCACAGCACCGGGACGCACTTGCGCTTCTTGTAGCGGCCGTCCTTCGACTCCTGTTCCAGGCGCTCCCGCGCGATCTCTTTGGCCTCACGCTTCTGGCGCGCGCTGGCGAACCCGCTGGGGTTGTTCTTGGAGAGCGCCTTGAGTTCCACCGCGTAATAGGCACGGAGCAGGTCGCCGGGCAACTTGTCCGTATCGACGCGCAGGTCGAACGTGAGGGTGTCGTTGATGATGTTCTTGGCGAGGTGGAAGTCGGTATCGAGGACGTGCTCGCCGGCGGTCCAGCCGGTCTCGACGCCGTCGGCCGCGGCGATCCGCTGTCGCCCGGCCTGCCGGTCCTTGAGCCGGTCGAGGTGTTCGTCGTCGAACAACCGCGGCGCGGGGCCGTTGACTTTGAAGCGCAAGAAGCTCGCTCGTCCTGAGAAAAAGCCCATCGGTTCAACCTCCTGTTGAACAGTGTGAGTGTGGGGAGAAGGCAGAAGACTGCAGCGCCGCAGGTCTTCGGCCCTCTCCCCACACTCACACCCCACACTCGCACTCGTTCGCGAAGCGAACGAATCAGCCGACCAGCACGGCCTCGCTCACTTCCCCGTCCTTGCGGCGCATCTCTTCCAGTATGATCGGATGCCAGGCGGTGTCGCGCTCATCGGAGGGCACATAATTCTCGCGCGCCCAGCGGCGGAGCCGAAGCTCCTCGATGAAATCGACCTCGTTCAGCAATCCGGTGGCACCCATGACCCGACCCTTTCGACCTTGTTAGCCCGCAAACGAGCGGGCCTCACCACGGTCGCCCCGGCGAAACATCGCATGGGTGGCCCGGTGAGGAGAGGTTTTTCAATTGCGCGTGAGCGCTCGAAGTATAGGAACCACAGCATGATCGGCAACGAACGGCGCGGAAATTACCGGAACGAAGGGGCGAACGTTCGGATTGAACAGACTGGGCAGTTTGCGCGGCACGCCCGGCGGGTAGAAACGCTACACTAACCCCTCCATTTCCGCGCGGAGACGGTCCATGAACCCCGCAGGCGACCCGGTGCGCGTGCCGGTCGCGTTTTTCGATACCATGCAGCTCGCCTGCCCGCTGGCCGTGCTCGCTACGGTCGCGCTGGGCGTGCCGGCGGTCGAGATGAATGTTCCCTTTGAAGGCGGGGTCACGGCCACGCTATTCACCGCGTACGGCGGGGAACGCGTCAAGTGGGGCGCGGCTCTGTGTACCGTGCTCGCGGTGCTGCTGCTCGCGGTCGTGCGCGACGCACCGCGCGGCAGCCCGCGGCGCAGTCTGGGGATTGTGGTGGCGCTGGCGTCGTTCTTCTCCGGGGTGTTTGTGGCGCACGCGGCGTACCGCTTGGGGTTCACGCCGCTGTCGGGCCTCGAAACGCTGCCGCGAACGGCGGCGTACATCGGGGCGTTCGCCGGGTTGGGTTTCGCGCTCCTGGGGTTCGCGCGCCTGAGCCGGTTCGGGGAACCGGAACCGAAGCCCGCGCCCCCTGAGGTGACGGAGTCGTGATGATCGACGATGACACCGACGACGAGTTTCGCGCGCCGAAGCCGTGGCCGTTATGGGTTTCGGTGGGTCTGTGGGGGCTGCCGTTGGGCCTGGGCGTGCTTCTGGTTCTCGCTCGCGCTCGCCGCGGCGGGCGCGGTGCTGGGGTTCGAGTACCCGCTCGCGTTCATCGCCGTGGGGTTCGTGTTCGCTGCAATCTGGTACTTCGCCGCGATCCGGTGGGTCGATCAAAACGGCCAGTGGCCTTGAACCCCTCCACTTCTCCGATGGACGCGGCCCGGCCCTCTGCGGTACAACCAACTGAGGTTCGTTCGGCACAACGGAGGCGGCGGAATGGAACGGCGCGCGTGCGGGTGGTGGCTCGCGGGGGCGGTGGCGCTGGCCGTCGCGGTCGGGTGCGAACCGGCAAAGGAGCTGCCGACCGAGGTGCCCAAGCAGGCCCCGCCGGCCGACGTGTGGGCCGCGCCCACCGAGTCCGACCCCACGGCAAAGGCCCACGTCGAGAAAGTGGTAAAAGCGTTCACCGCCGGCAAGCCGGACCTGCTCGCGAAGGTGAAGTACAGCCGCGCCGCGCTCAAAGGCACGATGGTGATCTCCGGCGAGAACCCCGCCGTGCGCGCCATCACCGGCGTTTGGCCCGACCGATACGCCGTAGCGAACGATCTTCAGATCGCGGACCAGAAACTCCTGGTCCGCGCGTGGAGCAACCGCACCCGGTTCACCGCGATGAACGGCGACCGCGAGCAGGAGAACATCAACCGGTCCGAAACCGCGAGCGTGTTCGTCGCCGACGGCACCGGTCAGCACTGGATGGCACTGCTCCAACCACTGACGGACCCGAAAGCCGTCGTCTACGATCTCCAGTCTGTGACCGGCACATCACCGCAAACCGGGCTGCTGCACCCCGTAACCCTTGTCAAACTCGCGCTCCCCGACCGACCGCTGTTCCAGCTCACGTTCGACTCGAAGACCGACACCTTGTTGCGCGTCGAGTACATGATCCGCGAGAGCGGCGTGGACCGCCGCAAGCAGTGGACCGCACTCGAACACAAGCCCGGCCCCGACGGGTTGATCCTGCCGACCAAGACCGAGGTCCGGCACGACGGCCAACTTGTCGAACGGTGGACCGTCGAGAAGTGGGAGTTCCCCGCGACCATTCCCGATACCGAGTTCGACCCTCCGACCCCGAAGCAGTGACATGACACGATCATCCCGGTTGCCGATCAGCCGCCGCGCCTCGG
>SXHE01000354.1 GCA_005773755.1 Planctomycetia bacterium | reverse complement strand
GCCGGGGGTGGAGCGAGGCTTTGCGAGCGCAACCCCCGGAAGGCACGTTTGAAAGAATGAAGCCCCCGAAGGGGGCGACAGAAACCAACTCGCGCTGGCCGTTCTGTCGCCCCCTTCGGGGGCTTTGTCGTTTCTGGCTGTTCCGGGGGTTGCGCTTCGCTCCACCCCCGGCTCCCATCCAACGCCCCTCCGGGGCTGAAAACCGAGTCGCTTCAACAGCACGAACTGCTTGTTTTCCGCGTAGGTTCGCGCTTGCGACCTTCTCGCGAAGCCGCAAGCGGCTGAGGGCCGTTACTTCTTCCCCACGCCGGGATGCTGGGGGTTGCCGCCCCAGCAGGCCCAGCCGGTGAGGACCTTGTCGCCGGTGTCGATACAGATCGGCTTGCCGCCTTGCGTGCCGATGGAGATGCGCCCGCCTTCGACCGCCGATTGCGACCGCATCAGCGAATGCGTTACCCGCGGTTGTGCTGCACGCACACTGGCGCGAAGTTTACTCGCGTGGGGCGTTGCGATATAAGTAAGGGCGTCCCCGTATCGTACCGCTCTTCGAGGGTTCGCCATGCCCCGGCTTCTCCCGTTCGTGCTCGTGGCGGGTTTCGTTTCCCTGGGCTGCTTCCGGGCCGCGCCGGAACCGGTCGCGGAGGGCGAGGCCCGGCCCGACGCCCCCGCGCCCGCGCCGCTCGTCACCACCGTCGAGCGCGAGGTCGCGGTCGCGCCGATGCCGCGCGAGGCCGGCGAGCGCGAGCTGACCAACGAAGACATCGGCCTCGACCCGAAGATCGAAGTGACCCTGCCCGATATCGAGCGGGTGGACAAGGTGCCCCCGGTCACGGTGCCCGACCCGGTCGGCGTTCCCAACCTCGATGTAACGCCCCTTGCCCCGCCGCTCGGCGGCAAAGGCGTCGGTGTCGGCGAACTGCCCGGTCTGGGGGGCGACGAACCGCTGCCGGGCAATCCGTTCGCCGGCCGCACCGGGGCGATCAAGAACAAGCTCATCAAGCAGAACGGCGGGAACGAGGAGAGCGAGCGGGCCGTCGCCCTGGGCCTGTCGTGGCTCGCCAAACAGCAGAACGTCGACGGGAGCTGGGAGTTCGACCAGGGCAGCCACAAGGAGCAGAAGGCGTGCTCCACGGGGCTGGCGCTGCTGCCGTTCCTCGCCGCCGGCCAGACGCACAAGGACAGGAACGCGAAGTACCAGAAGACGGTCGCGGCGGCGGTCGCGTTCCTGCAGAAGCAGTGTACTGTGGCCGGCGCGAACGCCGGTCGCCTGAGCACCGATGCGTACTGCAACGGGATCGCGGCGCTGGCGCTGATTGAGGCATACGCGGTAACGAAAGACGCGACCCTGAAGCCGCACGCGCAGGCCGCGATCAACTACATCCAGAAGACGCAAGGGCCGAACGGCAGTTGGGGCTACACCGCCAGCACCAACGGCGACACGAGCATCGTCGGCTGGCAGGTGCAGGCGCTGCACGCGGCCCAGCACGCGGGGCTGGTCGTGGACACCCGCGCCGTCGCGAAGGTGGTCAAGTTCCTCGACACGACCGCGAAGGGCGAGAAGAAGTCGATGTACGGGTACACCGACAGCGCCGGGGCCGCGCCGGGCACCGCTCTCACCGCAGTGGGCCTGCTGTCGCGCGCGTCCGTCGACAACTGGACCGCCGCCACGCCCGGCATGGCCGACGGCGTCGCGGGGCTGATGAAGAACGGCCCGCCAGCGCAGGGCGCGGTCAAGAACCTGTACTACTACTACTACGCCACGCAGGTCGTGTTCCGCTACGAGGGCGAGCAGTGGACGACCTGGAACGAAGGCCCGAAACAAGCCGACGGCACCCGCAAGGGGGGGATGCGCGACTGGCTCGTCAGCACCCAGAACAAGAAGGCCGGCGACGCCGTGAAGCAGGGGAGCTGGGACCCGGAAGCGGGCTGGCTCGGGCAGGGCTGCGGCCGGCTCGGAACCACCGCCGTCTGCGTCCTTCAACTCGAAGTCTACTACCGCTACCTGCCGACCGCGAAGAAGGCGCTTGAGAAGTAGCGAGCGAGCGAACGGCAACCGTACAGAAGGGGTTCACCGCGGAGGTCGCGGTGAACCCCTTCTGTCGTTTACCCACTTCACCAGGAAGGAGCGTTTCCCCCTTATTCTGCCGGGGCCGGACGACTGCGGTTGACACGATCTTTGTGTTCGCTTAAAGATGCCGCCCGCTTGGACCGACACGCGGTTCGCGTCGGGCCAACACGAGTCGCCTTTCTTGGAGGATCACCTGATGATTCGTCGCATGTTCGTTGCGGCCGTGGCCCTGGTCGCCAGTGTCGGTTCGGCCCAGGCCGGCCTGCTCCCGGTGTCCGTCACGGTTCAGCCCGAGGCCGGTAACTTCCGCTGGACGTACTCGGTGGTGCTGCCCACCGACATGAAGCTGCAATCGGGCAACTACTTCACGATCTACGACTTCGCCGGATACCAGAGCGGCTCCGGGTCGGTGTCGTCCACGTCGCCCGACCCGAGCTTCTCGCAGTACTGGACGATGACCTCCGCCCCGCTGGGGCCGACCCCGGACCGGCTGAACCCGCAGGACGACCCGGCGATCGCGAACCTGACGTTCACCTACACCGGGCCGATGATCCCGTCGGGCCAGCTCACGCTGGGCAACTTCGCCGCGACCTCGACGTTCGGCACCACGACCGAGAGCTTCTTCACCGCGACCAACCCGCAGGCGATCAGCGGGCAGGTGGACAGCAACATCACCTCGACGCTGGTGCCGCTGGGCATGGAGATCCCGGCCCCGATCGGCACCCCGGAACCGGCCACGCTCGCGCTGGCCGGCCTGGGCCTGCCGCTCATCGGCCTGGGCCGCTACCTGCGCCGCAAGGTGACCGGCGCGCCGGCCGTCGCGTAAGTGCGAAGCAACTGAAGTGACCAACGCCCCCGGAGGGTTCTCCGGGGGCGTCTTCGTTGGTGGGCGGCACGACGTGCGCCCGAGTGGGTCCGAAGTGCTCAGCGGCCGGCTACTTCTTCACCGGCGGTTCCGGGATCGGGAACGGCAGCTTGTCGGTCGGGCCTTTGAGCGTGCCCAGCAGCTTGCCGTGTGCCTCGGGCAGCGACATCTTCGCGCCCACGCCGTCGAGGGCCGCGGCGTTGCGGGCCTTCACCTCGTCGAGCTTCGCGGCGGCGTCCGGCGTCGGTTCCACGGCCTTCGCGTCGGCCGCGTCCGGCTTCGGCTGTTCGAGCGGGTTCTGCTTCTGTGTCGCCAGCCACATGAGGCCGAGGAACACGAACAGCACGCCCAGCGCCGCAAGGACGGTGACGAACGGGAACCGCGTCGCGTTGTCGGGAGCGGGTGTCATGGCGTCTCGTTCTCGTAGCCGAGGGTTTCGCTCAGGCGGGCGTCGCGGATCGGGATCAGCGGCACCTTCAGGAAGCCCCACGCGGTCGCGCCGATCAGGATGCCGAGCATGAACACCGGGGCCGCGAAGTCGAGCCAGTGCAGGTGAACCGTGTCCTGATGGAGCACGGGCAGCACCTGCCAGTACAGGTCATAGGCGTGCATCACCAGAATCCACGCGCTCGCCACCGCGAGCCAGAACGGGCTGCGCTTGTGCGCCCGCGGCAGCAGCAGGAAGAACGGCACGACGAAGTACAGGATCGGCAGTAGGACGGACAGCGCGTACCAGCTCCCGTTGCGGCGGAGCAGGTAAAACTGCGTCTCTTCCGGCATGTTCGCGTACCAGATCAGGAAGTACTGCGAGAACGCGATGTACGTCCAGAACACCGTGAACCCGAACATGATCTTCGCCACGTCGTGCAGGTGCTCCATCGTGATCGTGTTGCGCAGGTGGCCCGTTGCGCGGAGCGCCAGCACGATCAGCACGACCATCGAGAGCGACCCGCGAATGCCGCCGGCCCAGAAGTACACGCCGTAGATCGTGCTGAACCACGAGTATTGCAGGCTCATCAGGATGTCGAACGCGAAGAACGTCGTGGTGAGACCGAGCAGCGCGACGCCTGACGGTGCCCACCACCGCATCTTGCGCGTCAGCGCGATCCCGCCGACGGCGTCCTGCTTGGTGGACCAGCGGCGCATCAGCGCAGCGTAGATCAGCCACACGGCGAAGTAGAGCGCGAGCCGTGCCAGCAGGAACGGCGTGGCGAAGTAGGTGTGCTTCACGTGCCACAGGTGCTTCAGGTGTCCCTCGGTCGGCTCCGGGCCGTGAACGAAGGCGTACCAGGTGTGCAGGTTCCCGGTGAACGTGCCGATCAGCACCGGCACGAACAGCACCGCGAGCGGCAGCAGGGCGCGGGTCATGTTCTCGAAGACGCGGCGCAGGCCGACCGACCAGCCGGCGTCGGCGACGTGGTGGATCATCGTCCAGAACAGCGCGCCGAGGGCGATGTCGAGCGCGAGGACGTAGCCGAACAGGTACGAGTGGTAGAACTGCTTGGGGTTGGCGAGCGCGCCGATCACGAGCATCGCGCCGGTGCCGAGCAGCACCGCGAACAGCACCCGCGCGCCGCCCGCGACCGCGCTCAACGGCAGCGGCGCGGCGCTGTCCGGCAGCCCGTCGGGGTACGTCAGCGCGGTCGGTTCGGGTGCGGTCACTTCCCACTCCCATAGGCAAATTGCAGCTCGCGCACGTAGGCGACGATGGCCCAGCGGTCGAGCACGTCCCTGATCTGGTGGCCGTAACCGGGCATGGTGCCGCGGCCGTTGCTCACCGTGTCGAACAGCATGCCGTCCGGCTGCGCCTGGATCGCGATGTCGAGGACGTTCTTCGGCGGGGTGCTCAGGCCGTATGCGCCGACGATGCCGTAGGCGACCTCGCCCGCGCCGCCGCGCCCGCTGGTGCCGTGGCACACGGCGCAGTGCCGGTTGAACTGCACCTGCCCGCGCTTGAACAGCGGCTCCCAGCCGCCGGCGCGCTCGACCGTGGCCGGCGGAATGTGATTCACCCAGTAGCCCTCGCCGACCAACTTCCCGGCCTCCCACTTGGGCTTCGCCGGACCTTCCACGCCGTTGACCGTTTCCTTCGCGTCGGCGTTGGCGATGCCGAAGTAGTACCGCTTGTCGGCCTTGAGGAAGTCCGGGTTCGGGCCGGCGTGCGCGCCGGCGTCTGCCGCGTAGTCGGTGCCATCAAAAGGAATCGTGTCGGTCGGCGGAAGTCGGCTGCTGCGACCGTCCGCGAAGTATTTGCTCTGGCCCTGTGCCGTGTACTTCGCCTGATACTTCATGTCGAGGAAGAAGTGCCACGGGCGCGAGTCGCTCTTCTGCCCGCGGAAGCCGAGCGCCGCGACCGCCACCGCGAACGCTCCGAACAGGATCGTGAACATGTACAGGTAGGACATGACGCGGCCCCGCTTGCCGCGCCACGCCGCGAACAGCGTAACGAGCAGCACCAGCGCAGCCGCGCCGAGCACGGCCAGTACGACGCCGTTCATGAACAGGGTTGCGTCGAGTGAGTACATCAGAGCCTCGAAGAACCTAACCCCCCGGCCCCCTTCCCTAAGAGGGAAGGGGGAGCCGGAGTGTTGTCTTCTCTTTCTCCCCCTTCCCTAAGAGGGAAGGGGGCCGGGGGGTTAGGTTGCCTTTACGCCTCCACCACCGCCACATGCTTCCCACCAACCGACTCCAAGAATGCGCACGTCTCGTCGGCACTGAACTTGGGGTCGCGCGATTCAATACTGAGGAAGAACCCGGCCTGTGTACTGCGGTTGAACGTCGGGTGGCTGTCCAGCGGGTGGAAGAACTTCGGCAGCCCGCACAGCCCGATCAGGCTGAACAGCGTGAACAGCCCCGCGAACAGGATCGTCATCTCGAACATCACCGGCACGAACGCTTCCCACGACCGGTATTCCTTCCCACCTACGATGGTTGGGTAGTAGTAGGCCATCAGGTAGAAGACGAGCGTGACCGCGGCGGCGAGTCCGGTCAGCCCGCCGGCGAGGGTGAACAGCGGCAGCCGGCTGCGGGTGCGGCCGATGGCCTCCTTCATCCCGTGGACGTAGAACGGGGTCCACGCATCAACGTGCCCGTACCCCGCGGCCACGGTCTTCTTCGCGGCGTCGAGGAGCTGTTCGCCGTTGGCGAACTCGGCGACCGCGCCCCACGGCGCGCCGGTCCCGCCGGGCGTGTGGACGAATGCCGGCACCGGTTCGGTGTGCGGCCTCACCTCCGTGAGCGGGCGCGACGGCGGGCCGTATGACGCGGCCAGTGCGTGGTCCGCACTCGGGTACTCGCCGTCTGTGCCTTTCAGGTATTGGCCGTCCGGCACGTAGTGATAGTGCGGGTTCGCCATCGGCAGCACGCCCTTCACTTCCGCAATCGCCACCATCGGCAGCAGCCGGATGAACAGCAGCGTGAACGTGAAGAACAGGCCGAAGTCGCCGATCATCTGGAGCCAGTCCACCCATGTGGGGTGGAACTGCCCCCACGAACCGGGCAGGAAGTCGTGGTGCAGCGATTGCACGATGATTACGAACCGCTCGTACCACATGCCGACGTTCACGAACGTGACGACGATCAGCACGAACCACGGCGTCTGCCGGCACCACTTGAACCAGAACACCTGGGGGATGAACAGATTACACGTCATCATCACCCAGTAGGCCCATGTATAGTCGCCATCAAACGCGCGGTTCTTGAACGTCTGCCACTCGTACGGGTTGCCGCTGAACCACGCGATGAACAGTTCCATGCAGTAGGCGTAACCGACGATGGTGCCGGTCGCGAGGATGAACTTACACATCACGTCGATGTGTTT
>SXHE01000353.1 GCA_005773755.1 Planctomycetia bacterium | reverse complement strand
TTTGAACCGTTACGCCTTTGCGGGGCGATTCGCGATGGTAGCCTCGACCTTGTTCAGTGTTTCCTGTGATCGCGACTTCGCCCACTCATCTTCGCATTCCGCCAGAACCGTGATCGCCCCGCGGATGTACTCGCGGGCACGCTCCGGGTCGCCTGTCGCGACGAACAACTCGGCCAGCCTCCGCATCGTGCGGCCCTCGTGCAGTCGCAGGCCGAGGTTGCGCGCGAGTTGCAACCCGGCGGTCATGTGGCGCTCGGCGTCGGTCCACGCGCCGCGCTGCATGGCGGCCACGCCCAGATCAACCAACCCCTGCGACTCCCGGACGCGGTCATCCGCCAACCGCGCGAGGCGCAAACTCTCCTGCAGCGCGCGCTCCGCTTCGTCAATTCGGTTCATCCGGAGGTAAGCGTTGCCGAGTTGGTAAAGCGTTTCGCCCTCGCGGTGTGTGTTGTTGGCGGCGCGGGCGCGGCCGAGCGCGTGAAGGAACAGTTCCTCGGCCCGCGGGAGGTTCCCCGCGAATTTGCACGTCTGGCCGAGGTAGATCGTCGCCATCGTCTCGCCGTCCTCGTCGCCGGTCAGCCGGAAGCGCTCGATTGCGGTGGTGAGGAGGGCGGTCGCGTCGTCGTAGCGGTTGAGGACCGAGCACAACTTGCCGTACCGCGCGCAGATCCGCCCGCGGTAGGCCGCGTCCGCCTCGGGGTGGGCGTCGCAGATGGCGACCGCGGCGCGGTACGCCTCGTCGGACTCGGAGAAGCGCCCGACGTGGCGGCAGATGTAGCCGTGGTACTCCATGCACCACGCCTCGGCGGCGCGGTCGTCCGCCGCGGCGGACGAGGCCAGCGCCTGCTGGCAGATGCGATCCCCCACGTCCCAGTAGCCCCGCGCGCTCCACAGCGCGGAGAGCGATTGCGCGATGCCGACGACCGTCGCGCCGTCACCGCGCGCCCGCCCGGCGTCGGCGAGCGCGGCGAGGTTGGGCAATTCGGCCTCGCACCAGTCGAGGTAGGCTTTCGCCTTCGCGCGGTCGCTCGCGGCATGCGCGCCGCCGTGCGAGGCGGGCCGCGAAGGCTTCCCCGGCTTGGACCCGCTCCCGGCGCCGAGCAGCCCGCGCTTCGCCCGCGCGAGGGCCGTGACCCGCTCCCCTGCGAGCTTCTCCGCAGCCGCGAGTTGGTCGCCCAGTTGGTCCCGCGCCAACTGTCGAACCAGTGGGTGAACTCCGTACCGATCGTTCGCCAGCCGCCAAAGCGAGGCGGCAACCAGTTCGTCGGCGGCCTCGTCCCACTCGTCGGAGCCGGAAACCGCGCCGATCACCTCCGGGCCGAAGGGCGCGGGCAGCACACTCATTGCCAGTATCAGGCTGCGGGCCGGCGGGCTGAGCGATTCAAATGAGTCATTGAAACACGCCCGCACGCCGTTGTGCCGAACGGGGCGGTCGTGGTCCACGTCCGCGTCGAGCGCGGCCAGGCTCTTGCGAACCCGGTCGAGTAATCGTTTCACCGGGGTGCGCGCGGCCCGCACCGCGAGCAACTCGATCGCCAGCGGCTGGTCGCCCACCTGCTCGCAGAGCGCGTCGATATCGCCGGTCGGCGGCGCACCGGTCAGCCCGGCCTCCGCGGCTCGTTCGCGGAACAGCCGCACGGCGTCGGCGCGGGCCAGTTCCTGGACGGAAATCACGCGACCGGGCAGACCGAGCGGGAGTTCGCGGGTCGTGATGAGCAATTGTGCGGGGGTGGCGATCCGGGTGACCCCGCGGACCAGCGCCTTGTTCGCCGCGACGGCCTCGAAGCTGTCGAAGACAAGCAGCGCGGCGCGGGCCGCGAGTTGCGCCGCCACCCGCCCGGACAGCGGCTCGACCGGCTCGCCCTCGCACCGGTCACCGAACAGCCCCATGGCGGCATCGCGGATGCAGCCCTCGAAGCACACGGCCTGTTCGCACTTGACCCACACCACCAGGATTCCGTCGGCCCGCATCCTATGGGCGGCGGCCAGCGCCAGTGCCGTCTTCCCCATGCCGCCCTCGCCCCGGAGGACGATCCCACCCGCGCGAAGTTGTTCCAGCACCGAAGCCAGGAGCTGCTCGCGACCGATCAGCGACGATGCGAGCGGCAACGCGCTTGTCCCACTCACCGCGCTCTGCTTCTGGGCGGCGTCCAGTTCCGCGAGGGCGGCCCGCGCGTCGGCGGGCCGCCGGGTCGGGTCCTTGCTGAGGAGCCGGTGAACGAAATGCGCCAGCGCCGCGGGCACCCCGGGCGCGGCACTCGCGAGCGGAACGGGGTCGAACGTCTTCACCGCCAGGAGCGTGGCGGGTATCGACTCCCGCGCGAACGGGTTCGTTCCCGTGAGGAAGCGGTACAGGACCGTGCCGAAACTGAAGAGGTCGGCGCGCGGATCGACGGCGTGCCCGTCGGCCTGTTCCGGGGCCATGTAGCTCGGCGTGCCCACGACCGCGCCGTCCAGGGAGACGGCGTCATCGGCGCCGCGCGTGAGTCCGAAATCGAGTACCTTCACACGGCCCGTCGGCGACTCGACCCACAGGTTCACCGGCTTGATGTCGCGGTGAACCTGGCCCTTCTCGTGTGCGGCGGCGAGTCCGCGCAGGATGTCGGTGGCGATGCGAATCGCGTCCCCCGCCGACCCGCAGTTCCCCCGCGCGTGCAGCCAGTCCTCCAGCGTCGCGCCGACGAGGTACTCCATTGCCAGGAACGGCAGGCCGTCGTGTTCGCCGACCTGGTAAATCACCACGACGTGATCGGACTTGATCGCCGCCGCCGCGCGGCCTTCGCGGAGGAATCGCTCGCGCGCGACAGAGTGCGCCGCGAACTCCGGGCGCATGACCTTCAGCGCCGCCGACCTTCGCAAGCCCTCGTCTTCGCCCAGGAAAACGATGCCCATGCCACCCTGACCCAGCAACCCTGTAACGCGATACGAGCCGAGACTGCCGAGGTCGCCCACGGCCTTTGGCGCGCCGAGGAACGGGAACGCCACGCGGCCAGCCGGGTTCTTCGGGCGCGAGTCCGTGCGCGTCTCGTCGGACGGGTTCGTGCTGATTTCACCTTGCGGCGGGCTGATCGAGTGATGCGATTTCAGCTGTGGGTCCGGCGTCATGACTGTGGCTTCCGGCGTGGTGCGGATCAAGTATTGTCGAGAGGCGCATGGGAAAGTGCAACGAACCAGACACGCAGGTAGTGGTACAGTTTGGCGATCCCGTGCCCGAATCTTCAGACAGACCAGATCAAATTCTACCACTACGCAGCGGGGCAGTCGTGCTGCTCGAAGAACCCGCTCGCCTCCTCAGCGCGAGTGAAGAGTCGCCGCGCGTCGACGGACACGTCTGTCGCTAGAAACAGATCAGACATCCACGAACGAGACGACCTCGCGAAAGGTGAAAACTCCCAAACCTCCTCTGTGGATTAAACGGAAAATGCTCTCGCCAAAAAAGGTTTCACCGAACTAATAGCCGGACGTTGCGCCGCCGGCGACCCTTCTTCCGAAGCACTACTCACGACTACTCGCTTGCCGCCCGAGTACTCACATTTTCTGCTGGCTTTTGCTTGCCGTTGAATCGACTTGCGCAGCCCTCCCTCGGCGGTTATATTGCTCTATGTCTGAGGGACTCAACACCTTGTAACGAGTTAGGTTGCTGGCTTCGGGACCAAGAAGTCGGAGATTCAAATCCTCTCAGCCCGACTCGACTTACGACGACGACGGAGTCAGTTTACCCTCTTTCATGCCCGCTTTCACAGACGAAAGCGGGCAAGTCCTGATTAGAAACCACACCCGGTTCTGGCGGCCAACGGCCAATCGAACACGCCAGAACCGGGCGGGATGCTCCCCTAACGGCAGGTCACCCCTGTCAAGGAGCGTCCCCGTGCCCCGTCGAGCCAAACCCTACCTCCACCGCGGCTGGTACGTCACCAACGTCGGCGGCGTCCGCCACAAACTCTGCCCCGAGGCCGACGGCCCCCACGCCGCCGAGGACGCGTTCCTCGGCCTTCAGACCGAGCGTCGCCGGACCGGCGGCCG
>SXHE01000352.1 GCA_005773755.1 Planctomycetia bacterium | reverse complement strand
GCCTCGCTCGACCGCGACCTACAACATGCAATCTCATTCCGCCGCCGCGAGGAACACCCATGGTCGCCCGCTGGCTCGCGCTGCTCGTGATGGCCACTTTGGTGGGGTGCGGCTCGAAGCCCGAACCGAGCCCGACCGAGCGCACTGCGGAGGCCCCGCCGCAGCCGCGCGGGGCGCGGCTCGTCATTCACGACGCGCCGGAACCCGTGCTTCCGCCCGCGCCGCCCGTCCTGCCGGAGCTTGTGGCGTCTGCGCCCGCGCCGCGTCCGGTCGAAGCGCCAAAGGTCGAAGCACCGAAGGTTGAGGCACCAAAGGGCGCGAAGGTTGGCGAGGTGCGCCATGAGCCGGGTGCGCCGAAGCCGGATGCGGTCGTGCTGGTCACGGCGGCGCTCGCGCCCGGCACGAAGGCCGCCGTGCTGAAGGTGCAGAGCGTCGCGCCGGGGAAGTATGTTCGCAAGACCGACCCCGCTTACGAGAAGGACTGGGCCGACCTGCCCATGCGCGACGACGGGAAGGAGGGCGACGCCGCGGCCGGCGACGGCGTGTTCAGCGTGCGCGTGCCGGCGTCGTACCAGAAGCACCGGCACCTGATCCGCTATCGCGTGGTCGCCACGGGCAAGGACGACAAGCCGGTTCGCTTCCCCGCAGTGGAGGAGCCGTCGCCGAACTTCGCGTGGTGGTGCGACAGCGGCCCGGCGACGTGGGTCGGCTCGCGCGAACCGGGCAAGGCCCCGGCCGTCACCTACCCCGCGGAGTTCCTCGGCACGCTGCAAGCGATGCAACTCATCGCCCGTGCCGAAGACGTGGCGAACAGCCAGTGGAACCCCGGCGTTCACAAGCAGCGGCAGCAGGGCACGCTGGTCTATCGCGGGGTGGTGTACGACCACATCCAGTACAGCAACCGCGGGCAGGGCAGCGCGCACATCGCGGGGAAGAACAAGTGGGCGGTCAAGTTCGCAGGCCGCACGGTCCCGTTCGTCGATCACGACGGCGTCCCCTTCCCGGCCGCGGTGAACGGCCTCGACCTGAACCCCGGCGGCTCCACCCCGTACCTACCGATCCTGCGCGGCATTTCGGGCCTCGATGAAGTGCTCTCGATGCGCAGCTACCGGCTCGCGGGCGTGCCCAGCCCGCCGACGACGTGGGTGCAATGGCGCGTCGTCACCACGGCGGAAGAGGTAAACGCGAAGGATCAGTACGCGGGCGACCTGTGGGGCTTGTACGTCGCGCTCGGCGACATGGAGCCGAAGCTGCTGAGTGACAAGAAGCTCGGCGACGGCGTGACGATGAGCGCGCAGAGCGGCATCAAGCACTTGCCGAAGGGCACGACCGACGCCGATGCACAGAAGCAGTGGGGCGACTTCCTCAACGGGATGCGGTCGAACCCCAAAGAGGACTGGTGGCGGAAGAACCTCGACCTGCCCGCGTACTACAGCTTCCACGCCCTGAACCGCTTACTGGGCAACGTCGATCTGCGGCCCGATGGCAACCACGGCTACTACCGGCACCCGGACGGCCGCTGGGCACCGATCCCGTGGGACAACGACATGATCTTCGTTCCGCGGCACCACCAGCCGGGCTACATCGAAGCTATCGGCTGTTTGCGTCACCCGGCCATCGGCATCGAGTACCGCAACCGGGCGCGCGAAATCCTCGACCTGTTCGCCGCGGACGGCACCCCGCGCGGCGGGCAGATCGGCCAGCTCACCGCGGACCTCGGTAGCGCGCTGACGCCGAAGAAGTTCGACGTCGATTGGCCGCGGTTGGATGAAGCCCGCTGGAACCACTCTCCGCGGATCAGCCCGAAGGGGGCGTACTTCCTGACGACGACGCAGGGCGGCTACTTCGGCGGGCAGTTCAAGCGGACCATCGCGACGCCGGACTTCGCCGGCTTCCAGAAGTACATCATCGAGTTCTGCACCGACGTGCGGCCCGGCGGCAAGTACGCCCCGAACGACGGCGACCAGCGCGGCTACGGCTGGGGCTATCTGGCGCACGAGGCGAAGGACGACAAGATTCCCGCGAAGCCCACCACAACGCGCCCAAAGGCCGACGCCTTCACCTTCGAGGCATCGGAGTTCACTTCGCCCGCGAAGCAAAAGGCCGCGGCCCTGGAGTGGCGCGTCGGCCGCGTCGGGGCGCACGGCCGCTACGAGCTGGACGACTACTGGAAGAAGGAAGTGGCCGACGGCCGCACGGTCGAAATCCCCGCGGCGGTGTTCAAGGAGCCGGGCGAGTACCGCGTCCGTGCCCGCTGGCGCGACGACACCAACCGCGCCGGCCACTGGAGCGCGCCCGTCGTGGTCAGCGTGAAGTGAGGTGCGCCGATGACCGAAGCCGAATGGCTCGCGTGCGAAGTGCCGGTCTTGCTCGCGGATGCTGCGCACGAAATGGTGAGCGAGCGCAAGTATCGATTACTCGCGGTCGCTTGCTGTCGTCGCCTCAGACGCCACGTTGAAGCTCCTCTGTGGTTCGAGTCAATCCAGACCGCGGAACTTGCGGCCGATGGGCTGATCGGGCCTCAAGAACTCCGACTGATCTTTCAGGACGTTGTCGCGACATTCGAGCAGGCCGGTTTCAGCCGTGGCACACCGGAGAATGACGGCATTCTCTTGAACACTTGGAGCGGCATGGCGATGGGTGCTACCTGTCGCAACCCGCGATCCGAGATGATTTACAATGTGTTCTCGATTCTCGATGTGACGGCGTGCGCACTTCTCCGCGACATCTTCGGGAACCCGTTCCGCTCGGTCGCCTTCTCCTCGGAGTGGCGCACCGACACCGCGGTTGCGCTCGCGCGGACGATGTACGAATCGCGCGAGTTTAGCGCGATGCCGATTCTGGCGGACGCGCTGCAAGACGCCGGGTGCGACAGCGACGACATCCTCAACCACTGCCAGGGCGACGGGCCGCACGTCCGCGGGTGCTGGGTCGTGGACTTGGTGTTGGGGAAAGAGTGAGGCACAAGTGCTGACGAGCCGGAAGCGTGAGCGACGGATAGG
>SXHE01000351.1 GCA_005773755.1 Planctomycetia bacterium | reverse complement strand
TCGCGGCGTTCGGCAAGAAGAAGCGGTCGCACTCCGAGCTAACCGACCTGAGCGGCGAGTTCTACACGGTGATCCCACACCGGTTCGGCCGGTCGCGTGAGGCCGCGGAGGAGGCCGTTCTCGACACCGCCGCGAAGCTCAACGCCAAGCAGGAAACACTGCAACTGATGCGCGACATGCTGTCCGTGAACGGCGACAGTAACGTGCTCGTCAACCCGGAGATCGAGAAGAAGTACCAGGCGCTGAACTGCTCGATCAATCAGGTGGACGCGGTCAAGTTCGCGGAGATCAAGAAGTACGTCGAGGGGTCCGTGGTCCGTGGCGGCACGCGGCACACGGTCAAGAACATGTGGAAGATCGCACGGTCTACGGAAGTCGCGGGGTTCGCCGAAAAGGTGGGCAACACGCGGCTCCTGTTCCACGGCTCGTCGGTCAAGAACTGGATCGGCATCCTGTCGCGCGGGCTGCTGATGCCGAAGTTCGTCGTTTCGCTGGGCGTGACCCGCACCGACGCCGGGTGGCTCGGCAACGGCATCTACTTCGGCGACGCCATCTGCACCTCGGCCGGGTACGCGCACCCGGGTCGCCGTAAGACCCGGTTCGTTGCGGTCGCGCGCGTCGCGCTCGGCAAACAGAAGGACTACCGCAAGATCACCTGGGGCCTGTCGAAGCCGCCGGACGGGTTCCACAGTTGCCACGGCGTCCGCGGCACCGAGTTCGACGACGACGAGTACGTCGTCTACGACACCAAACAGCAGCGCTTGGAATACTTGGTCGAAGTGAACTGAACGGGGTGGGTATGACCTGGCGCGAGCAGCTCGACGCGGACGGGTTCGCGTTCATGCGCGGCGCGCTCGCCCCGGATGTGGTGGCGGGCGCGCTCGCGGAGTGGGAGCGCGTGACCCGCGCGCACGCGACCGACGATGCGCTCCTCTCGGGCGAATCCGGCCCGACCTACGGCGCGCGGAACTTGCTCGACCTGTGGCCGAGAGTTGTGGAGTTGGCCCGCGTCCCGGCGGTTCGCGACGGGCTCGCGGAGGTGCTCGGACGCGGCGCGGGCGTGGTGCGTGTGCTGTATTTCGATAAACCGCCGGGACACTCGTGGGCGCTCCCGTGGCACAAGGATTACAGCCTCGCGGTGAAGGCGCACGGCGGCACCTCGGTCTTCACCAAACCCACAATGAAAGCCGGTGTGCCGCACGTTCTCGCACCGAAGGACGTACTCGACCGGATGCTCACGCTGCGCGTTCACCTCGACGACATGACCCCGGACAACGGCCCGCTCCGCGTGGTCCCCGGTTCGCACCGCGCCTATCACCAAATCGACGACGAGCCGCGCGACGCGGTATCTCTGCACTGTGCCACCGGCGACGTGCTGCTCATGCGCCCACTTCTCACTCACGCCAGCGGCCACAGCAAGACCGAGGCAGGGTTGCACCGGCGCATCGTTCACCTGGAGTGCGCCGCCGACGCGGAGCTGGCAGATGGGTACGAGTGGAAATGGTTCGTAAGAGTAGGTCACTCGCTCCGCGAGTGACCGTTTCAGAAACGGTCACTCGCGGAGCGCCTTGCCTCAATCCTTCTTCGGGGCCAAGTCGAACTCGAAGTCGCCTTCGAGCATCCCGAACTCGCTGTCCTCGGGCAGTTTCCACGACCCCTTGAGCTTCTTGCCGACCAGTGTGCCCGTGTACGGCACGTTCAGAATCTCGCTGGTGTTCTTCACGTCCTTCGCGCCGTAAGACGTGAACTCGATCTTGAAACCCTTGTCCTTGTTCTTCTCGTCCACGGGTTTGATGGTGCCGCGCACCTGATAGGTCAGCTCCATTTCGTCGCTCTTCTCGTACAGGTCGGCTTCGAGCTTCTCGCCGTCGCGCTTGGTGATCTTGAACTCGCAGTCGAACCCGGTCGGGCCGCCGCCCTTCTGCGTGAGACGGCCCTTCCACACGGTGCCCACGGGCAGCGGGTTGCCGTCCTTCGCGCCGGCCGGGACCGGGGCCGCCGGCGCGAGTTGTACCGCGACCGCCAGCAGTGCCAACGTGACGAGCTTCATGGTCGTTCCTCCGAGGCAGATGTGCCGCCACCATCTTCGCGGCGCGCGGGGCGAAGTTCCAGAGGAAATGACGGCGCGGGCCTATCGCCGTTTCAGCGCCAGTATCTTCGCGACCACGCTGTCGCCGATGTGGGGCAGCGGGAGCACCTCGACGGCCGCGCCGCGCGCGACGGCCGCCTTCGGCATCCCGTCCTTCACCACGCTGGTCGCGTCGTCCTGCGCGATGGTGTGCCACCCGGCACCGCGGAGCCGCAGCAGGCCTTCGGCCCCGTCGCGGCCCATGCCGGTGAGCAGCGCCGCGACGCCGAGCCGCGAGCTGTGCGCCGCGGCGCTGGTGAACAGCACATCCACCGACGGTCGATAGGGCGAACTGCGCGGGTTAGGAGTGTAACGCAGGAGCCGGTCCGGGCCGAGTTCGAGGTGGTCGTTGCTGACCGCGACGTGAACCGTGCCCGCGGCGGGCGGTTCGCCGTCCATTGCGGCCCGCACCGGCAGTCGGCACCATGTCGCGAGTTGTTGCACGAGGCCCGGCGCGAAATCCACGCCGATGTGCTGCGAGATGAGGACGGCCGCGGGGAAGTCTTTGGGGAAGACCGACAGAACGTGCGTGAGCGCTTCCGGCCCGCCAGTCGAAGCGCCCAGCAAGACGAGCGGCGGCAAGTCGGCGGGGTTCGAGGCGGGCTTCATCACCGCGATCACGCTGGACCCGGTGTTGCCGCCAAGTGCGGCTTCGAGTTGGGCCAGACGCGCGACCAGTTTCTCCGCGTTCTGCACGGTTCCGCCGGCCCCGAACGTGGGCGTATCGACCGCGTCCAGCGCGCCCGCGCCCATTGCCCGGCACGCCATCGCGTAGTTGGTCGCGACGCTCGCCGTTACGACGAGTACAGGGCACGGCGACCGTTGCATGATCTGGCGCGTGGCCTCGATGCCGTTGAGCCGCGGCATGATCAGGTCCATCAGCACCGCGTCCGGCGGATCGGCGGCGGACTTCGCCACCGCGTCGTCGCCGTCATCGGCCGTCCACGCGACGACGTAGCCCGGCACGGAGAGTACCACGCGCCGTAGTACCTCCCGTGCGAGAGCCAGATCGTTCACGATCGCGATGCGCATTCTTAGCTCGCTCTCCTCAGCGCCTCACGCACCGTCCGCGCTGCCGATCAGGTCGACCACGGCTTCCATGAACCGGTTGTCGTGGAAGCTGCTTTTGGTCAGGTAGGCGTTGGCCCCGACCTCGAGGCCACGCATCCGGTCCTCATCGCGCTCTTTGTACGACACGATGATGACGGGCAGGTCGCGGAGCCGGTCGTCGGCGCGCACGGCCTGCACCAGTTGAAGGCCGTTCATGCGCGGCATGTCGATGTCGCTCACCATGAGATCATACCGCTCGGCCCGCACCTTGTTCCAGCCGTCCATGCCGTCCACCGCGACCGCGACCTCGTACCCTTTGTGCAACAGCAACTGGCGCTCCACTTCGCGCACGGTGATGGAATCGTCCACGACCAGCACGCGCTTTTTGCGCCCCAATCCGCTGGGCCGCGTCTCGCACCGCACGAGCGAACCGGTTTGGATGAACTGATCCATCGACCGGAGCAGGTCTTCCACGTCAACGATAAGCACCGGGGAGCCGTCGTCGAGGATCGCGGCCGCACTCAAGTTGGGCACCTTCCCCAGACGCGCGTCGAGCGGGCGCACGACCAAATCTTGTTCGCCCCGGAACGTGTCCACGATGAGACCGTACTCGCCGGTCCCGTCGCCCAGCAGCAGCACGGGCAGTTCCGCGGTGTTCGGCGTCGGGGCCGGGATGTCGAGGAGTTGCCCGGCCATCACCAGCCCGACGTTTGCGCCGTCGACGTTCACGAACTGCCGGTGTTCGAGCGAGCGCACGTCGGAGCGGCGCACGCGGATGAGCCGATCGATGCGGGTGTGCGGGAACGCGTACGGCTCGCCGGCCACATCGACGACGACCGCGCGGATGACCGAGA
Source organism: Planctomycetia bacterium (assembly GCA_005773755.1). Taxonomy (GTDB): domain Bacteria; phylum Planctomycetota; class Planctomycetia; order Gemmatales; family Gemmataceae; genus Gemmata. The sequence goes on along the minus strand of SXHE01000351.1, from coordinate 4,938 downwards.
GGGTGAGCGGCAGTTGCAGGTGGAACGTGGTGCCCTTGCCGCGCGCGGTGGTGATGCGGACGTTGCCGCCGACCTTGCGGACGGTGTCCTGCACCACGTCCAGCCCGACCCCGCGGCCGGAGAACTCTGTCACGTTCGCGGCCGTGCTGAACCCGGGCAGGAAGAGGAACTCCAGCAGCTCCGCTTCGGTGAGGCGCGCGGCCACGTCCGGCGCGTTCAGCCCGCGGTCGATCACCTTCTGACGCAGCCGGTTCAGGTCGATGCCCGCGCCGTCGTCGGCCACGGTGACGTGCAGCATCCCGGCCCGGTGCCGCGCTTCGAGGGTGATCGTGCCGGCCGCCGGCTTGCCGGCGTTCGCGCGCGCCTCGGTCGGTTCCAATCCGTGATCGACCGCGTTGCGAACCAAGTGTGAAAGCGGCGCTTCGAGTTTCTCCAGGATGTCGCGGTCCACATCGGTGCGGTCGCCCACCACTACCAGCTTCGCTTCTTTGCCGAGCGCGCGGGCCATGTCGCGCACGAGCCGCGGGAGGCCCTGCGAGCAGTCGCCGAACGGCCGCATCCGGCTGGCGATCACCTCGCGGTACAGCCGGGCGTTCAGGTCTTCGGCGCGGGCCGCATGGTCGTCGAAGTCGGCCGTCTTCTCGTTCAGTTCCTGCTTGCACGCGGTCCACTGGCGGCGCGTGTCCGAGATCATGTCGGCGAGCTGGTCCGCCGGCATCCCGCCCACGGCCGCGTGGAACGCGGTGTCGAGCATCGCGGCCGTCCGGTCGTGCTGCTTCTTCAGTTTCAGCAGCGACGTGGAGAACGACGGCAGCCAGCGGGCCTGAACCAGCGACTCGCCGGCCAGACCCATCAGCCGGTTGAGGCTCTGCGCGGTCACGCGCACGACCTGATCTGCTGGCGCGGCAGGTGCGATACCTACCCCCCCCGGCACCCCCTCTACTTGGTCAGCGGCCCTGTCAGCAGAACTTCGCGCGGGCCGGGGGAACGGAGGAGGGGAGACCGGTTTCGGGGCATCTGCCACCTCAACTGCGCGCACAGACTCCTTCACCACACTGGCTGAAGGGGGTGGGGCCGGGGGTGTGGGCTTCGGCGCGGCTGGCTCTTCGTGTGGTGTGACAGCAGCCCGCGCGAATGCTTCACTGATCCGCACCAGTTCTGGCGCGCTCGCCGTGGCCCACTCGCCGAACGTCTCGTCGTCGGTGGCGAGCGCGCCGGCGAGCACCGCGACCGCATAGCGCAGCCAGTCCACGGCCTGCGCCGGCGGTTCGCGGGTCGCGCGCAGGTACGCCGCGACCGCGCCGGCGAGCGCCGCGACCGGCTCGAACTTCACCAGCCGTGCGGCCCCACGGATCTGCTTGAGCGCGTCGAGAACCGGCTCGCTCGCGGTCGGATCGGAGGCCAGAGCCGGCAGCGCCTTCGCGACGGTTTGTAGGTGGCCGCGCAGTTCTTCGCGGAACAGGTCGAGCATCGAGTGCGCCGGCCCGAGCGCGAAGGGTTCCACGGGGATCGAAGGCGCGACGAATGCGGGCAGGGTGGGGAAGAGTGAGAGAGCCACTTGCGGCTTCGCGAGTAGCGGTTCAGCAACCTGTCGCGAAGCCGCAAGCGGTTCGAGTGCGGGCGGCGCTTTGCCCTCCGCCATTGCCACGAACTTCGGCTCCAGCGCCGTAACCGCGCCGGCGTTGTCTGTCTCCCAGGCGGCGATGGTCTCTTGCGTCAGTGACGCGAGGCCGGCGAGTACATCGGTGCCCTTCAGCAGCACGTCCGTATCGGCGGGTTTCAAGCGGATCTTGCCGTCTTGCGCGGCGACGAGCGCGTCCTCCATGACGTGCGCGAGCCGCACCGCGGTGTCGATGCCGACGATGCGGGCCGCGCCCTTGATCGAGTGCGCGGCCCGCATCAGCCCTTCGAGCAGGGCCGGGTCGGTGGGGTTCGCTTCGGCCGAGATCAGCCCGGCCGCGAGCGAGTCGGCGTGCGCCTTCACCTCCTCGCGGAACAGCTCGAACATGGCCGCGTCGATGCCGAGCATTAGAGCCGCTCCCGAATGGCCTGGAACAAACGCGCGTCGTCGAGCAGCCCGACCGAGCGGCCCGCGTGCGGGAACACCCCGCGCGTGAGCCGACCCTGTGACCGCGCGAGGGTGGGCGCGGCGCTCGTGAGGTCCGGCAGCAGTACGCGGTGAACCTGATCCACTTCGTCCGCGGCGAACGCCCAACTGTCCGCGTCGCGGCGGATCACGACGAGCCGGTGCAGGTCCGGGTCGGCGCTCTCGACCGCCGCCGCGCCGAGGATCAGATCGAGGCGCACGCACAGGTGCAGCTCGCCGCGAATGTTCACCATGCCCGCGAGCAACCCGCCGCGGTGCGGGATGCGGTGCGGGGTGCGGGGCCGGGTCACTTCGACCAGCACCGCGACCGGAAGCGCGAGCCACTCGTCGTCCAGGCGGAACACGAGCACGCTGGTCTCGTCGCCCTCGCGGGTGTCGTCGCGGGCCGCTAGCGCGGTCGTCCATTCGTCCAGGTAGCCGTCGGGGGAAGGGGCGTCGAGGAACCGGCGACCGGCGGCGGCGAACACCGGGCAGTTGTTGCAGTGCGTGTGCGCGAGCAGCTCCGGGCACGACCGGTCGCCGCGCACGCCGATGCGGTTCCAGCACTGCTGGGCAGGGTCGATCACGGTCAGCGGCCTCGCGGTCACGTGTCCTCCTTCGGCGTCAGGCGCGCGAGCCTTCGGCGCAGGGCCGCGGCGCGGGCGGTGTCGCCCCGGCGCTCGCACAGGGCCATCATGTGGGCCATCGCTTCGGCGTGGTCCGGGGCCAGGTACAGCGCCTTGCGGAGCGCGTCGAAGGCGTCGTTGGTGCGCCCGCTCGCGCTGTGAACCACGCCGAGCAGCGCGAGTGCGTCGGCGTCCGACGGCCGGGCGCGCAACAGCGCCTCGCACGCGGCGCGGGCCTCGTCGAGTCGCCCGGCGTCCGCGAGCAGCCGGGCCGCGCCGAGCGGGCCAGTTGTGGTCGCGGCCACGACCGGGGCCGGGGTCTGCGCGGGTTCGGGCACTTCCGCGCGCGGCACCACCTTGTGAACAGTGCTGCCGACGCCGACCCGTCGGTAGATGCCGAACTCGGTCTGGCCTTCCGCCACGAACCGACCGGGCGGCAGGCGGTCCGCTTCCGCGGGCGTCACGCACAGGCGGCCGTCGAGCGAGAGGAGTCGGTCGAGGTTCGCGACCGCTCGCAGTCGTGCGTCCGGGGTGAAGTAGATGAACACGTTCCGGCACACGATCAGGTCGTAGGGGCGCTCGTCCGCGAGGAATAAGGGGTCGGTCAGGTTCCCCTGGTGGAACCGGACCGCGGCCCGCAAGTGCGGGAGCAATTCCCAGTACTCGTCGGTCCGGCGGAAGTACACGGGTCGCAGGTCGGTTCCGCCCTCGCGGAAGGCGAACGAGCCGTAGCGCGCGGCGGCGGCGCGGGCGAGCGCGCGTTCGGACATGTCCACCGCGTCGATGGTGAACTCGCCCGGTGAGAGGAACCGCTCGTGCAGCGCGATCGCGAGCGAGTACGGTTCCTCGCCGGTGCTGCACGGGATGCTGAGCGCGCGCGCCGTGGTGCGATCTGCGACGAACCCGGCCAGCCGCTCGAACAGCGGGCGACCGCCGCGAAAGAACCAAGTTTCGGATACGGCCAGTTCCGCGGCCAGTGCGTCGCGCTCGAGCGGCTCGGTCATCACGCGCGCGGCGTATAGGGCCGCGTCGGTGAACCCGCGGGCCTGCATCCGGGCTTCGATCGCGCGTTCCAGTACGTTCGGCCCCAGGGCCGCGGGGTCCAGCCCCAGGCGCTCGCGAACAACGGGTTCGACCCCGCTTGTACTCACGGGTCGAACCCCGCTTCGATCAGCCCGCCGGAGCCGGCCGCGACCTGCGCGAGCATCCAGTAAGGGTCGAGCAGGCGCAGGATGCCCTCGCCGTCGGCGAGCGCCGGCCCGAGGCTCGGCCGCCCCGCGGGCCCGGGGAGCGGCTGCGCGACGCCGGGCTTGATCTCGCGGATCTCGTTCACCTGTGTCGCGAGCAGGCCGACCAGCGCTTCGGGGATGTCCAGCGGATAGGGGAACAGGATGATGCGGCTGCTCAGGTGTGGCGGACACTCGCCGACGCCCGCGAGCGCGTGCAGATCGACGACGGGGACGACGCGCCCGCGGTAGACGAACACGCCGGCGATCCACGGCGGCGCGCCCTGTACGACAGTGAGCCGCACCCGCGGCACCACCTCGCGCACCCGGCGCACGTCCACCGCGACCTTGTCCGGCCCGACCTGGAATACGAGTCCGAGCACGATTTCACCACGAGGGCAGAAAGACAGTAGCATTTACCACAAAGGCACCAAGGACACAGAGAGAGGACAGAGGACAGTGCAAAGAAGGCGCGAGAGTAGTCTGCCTTCAAACTCGCTTTTGTATTCTCTGTGTCCTTGGTGCCTTCGCGGTAAATGCTGCTGTTCGGATCACGTCTTGAACTGCGAGATTTCCTGGTTCAGCCCTTCGACCGAACCGCGCAGGGTGGCGGTCGCCCGCTCGAACTCTTGGATCGATTGCGCGCTGCGCCGGGTCGCCTCCGCGATCTGGCCCATCGCGTCGTTGATCTGCTGCGCCCCGGCGGTTTGATTGCGCATCCCCTCGTTCACGAGCTGGAAGCGCCCGCTCAGGCTCTGCACCTCGTTGATGATCTCCCACGTCATCTGGTTGATCTTCGTCACCTGGCCCACTCCGCTGCGCACCTCGTCGGCGAATTTGTCCATCTGCATCACGCCGGCGTTCACCGCGTCCTGCATCTGCCGCACCATCGTTTCGATGTCGAGCGTGGCGACCGCGGTCTGGTCTGCGAGGCGGCGGATTTCGCGCGCGACCACGAGGAACCCACGTCCGTACTCGCCGGCCTTTTCCGCCTCGATCG
>SXHE01000350.1 GCA_005773755.1 Planctomycetia bacterium | reverse complement strand
GGCGGCGATCGACCCGGCCAGTTGCTCGCGCTCGTCGCTCGTCAGGGTGACGCGGTACTTCTTCATGGCGGACTCCTTCGGGTCCGCACATCAGAACCGCCATAAGATCACCCCGCAACACAAAACGGTTGAGCTACTAGTCCCGCCGCTTCCAGTGCCGTGAGCAGCAGCGCAACGCCTGCTAACTCGACCGCCAGCCCCCACTTGACGAGCCGACAACCGTTCCCGAACGCCAGCCAACGGCCGATCGGTTCGCGGGGTGACGCGGGACCGCGCGACCAGGGGCGCGCGACCGGAACCGCTTCGGGAACGTCACACAACTCGCCACAGTTCGAACACCGGAGGCCACCGCCGGCGCGGTCGTCAGCAGCTTCGATCCGAAGCGCACAATTCGGGCACTGGAACGAGATCGGCATGGGCGCGCGGCTACCGTTTTTGAGGGGCGCTCGGTTCAACGCTCCGACATGGTAAGGCCGGACGCGGGGCGGAGAAACCCCGTCGTGGCGAAAAAGCCGGGAAATGCGGTCGGGCCGGCCGTCAGATCAGAACCGCGGTTGGGGGCGCTTCCAGTTCGGATCGTAGGGGAGTGAGAAGAGTTTTTGGAGCAACTCGGCCTTGTTCGGTGCGTCGCTCAACAGCACCTCCACCGCCTGCCGCAGTTTCGCGGCGCGGGCGTCGGTGGTGGCGGCATCCGCGCCGGCCCCGCGGCCCAGCCGGTCGAACACCGCGGCCACTTCGAGCAGCTTGCCGCGCGCGTCCAGGAAGAACTGTTCGAGCACGCGATCGGCCGGGAGCGGGGTCATGGCGGTTGGTCCCTGTTGTGTCACTTGAATCGGGCCTTCAACTCGAGCGGAACCAGTTCGTTCAGGCTGCCGCTGCGGAAGCCGTCCAGGTCGAGCGCGACGAACTTGAACCCCAGCGCGTGCAGCGCCCGCGTCAGTTCGGTGCGCACCGGATCGGCCGCCAGTCGCGCGACCTCACTCACGGACACTTCGACGCGCGCCAGATCGCCCTCGTGGTAGCGCACACGGCACTCGCGCAGGCCGAGTGCGTGCAAAATCGCCTCTGCGTCTTCGACGCGCTTCGTGCGCTCCGGCGTGACCGCGACCCCCGGGGCCATGCGGCTCGACAGGCACGGCGCGGCCGGTTTGTCCCAGGTCGGCAGCTCCCAGAACTTGGCGAGCGCGCGCACATCGGCCTTCGTGAAACCGGCCTCTTGCAGCGGATGCCGCACCGCATGTTCCGCCGCCGCGACCAGCCCCGGCCGGTAATCGCCCCGGTCATCGAGGTTCGCCCCGCTCACGACAATCGGCACGCCCAGTTCCGGCAGCAGCCGCTCGACCGTGGTGTACAGTTCGGTCTTGCAGTGGTAGCAGCGGGTGCCGTCGTTCTTGAGGTACGCGGGGTTGTCGAACTCCTGCGTGCGAACGACGACGTGCCGGATGCCGATGAGCGCGGCCAGTTCGCGCGCGTCGTCGAGTTCGCGCCGCGCGACGCTGGCGCTATCGGCCGTCACCGCGACCGCCCGCGCGCCCAGCGCGAGGAACGCAGCCTTCGCCACCACCGTACTGTCGATACCGCCGCTGAATGCGACCGCCGCGCCCGGCATTTCGCGCAGCACGGCGAGCAACCGGTCGCGCTTGGCGGTCAGGTTCGCATCGAGTTCGCTCATAGGGGAATTATACCTTGCAAGAGTCGCTTGCGGCCTCGCACGCGCTCACGCTTTCCCCTTCTTGTCGAAGTCGAACTCCGGGTTGTACTCGGTGCCGCGCGGCGCGGCGTCCGATTGCAGCGGCGTGCGCACCGGCGTCGCCATTTGCCGCGCGTACATCCACCCCGCGTACCACTTCATCAGGTTCACCCCGCCCAGGCCCAGCCCCAGCATCGCGCCGAGGAGCAACCGCGTCTTGTCGAACTTCGCCACGGCCTCCGGCATCGCGAACCGCAAGACCAGCAGTGTGATGCCGGCGAGCAGGAAGAAGATGCCGAGCATGAGCCGTATGTTCCGAACCGACATCGCCGCGCCCTCGAAGGTGATTCCATCTTATCCGCAGTCGGTGGTTGCTAACCACAAGCCGCGCGCCCAGAATCAGGCTTTCTCCCCAAAGGACTTCTCCCATGCCGAAGTATCGTGTCGCGGTGATCGGTCGCACCGGCAAGGGCGCGTACGGCCACGCGCTCGACACCGTTTGGCTCAAGTGCGACAAAGCCGAGATCGTCGCGGTCGCCGACGAGAACGAGACCGGGCGCGCCGCGGCGGCCAAGAAACTGGGCGCGAAGACCGCCTACGCCGACTTCCGCGAGATGTTGAAGAAGGAGAAGCCGCAGATCGTGAGTGTTGCCGACCGCTGGCCCGATTGCCACCGCGACATGGTGCTCGCGTGCGCCGAACACGGGGCGAGCATCTTCCTGGAGAAGCCCGTCGCGCAAACGCTGGCGCAGGCCGACGAGATGGTCGCCGCGTGCGAGAAGCACCACGTGAAGTGCGCGGTCGCGCACCAGACCGCGTACAGCCCGCGGGTGAAGGTCATCAAGGAACTGATCGCCGCGGGCAAGATCGGCGACGTGCTCGAACTGCGCGGCCATGGCAAGGAGGACGCGCGCGGCGGCGGGCAAGACCTGATGGTGCTCGGCACGCACACCTTCGACCTGATGCGCCACCTCGCGGGCGACGCGAAATGGTGCTTCGCACGTGTCCAACAAGCCGGGCGCAGGGCCGCCGCCGGCGACGTGAAGCAAGGCGCAGAACAGATCGGTCCCATCGTCGGCGACCACATCGCCGCGAGCTACGGCTTCGGCGGCCTCGCGGTGGGCACCTACTACACCCACGTAGCGAAGGCCGGCATCGGCTCGCGCTACTGGCTCGAAGTGCGCGGCACGAAGGGCGTCATCCACGTCGGGTTCGGCATCCTGCCGGTCGCGCTGTTGTGCGAAGACCCTTCGGGCATGTTCGGCAAGAGCAAAGCCCCGTGGCAGGAGATCACCAGCGCGGGTCTGGGCAAGCCGGAGCCGCTGAACGCGAAGGACCTCGACAACGGCAACATCTTCATCGTGAACGACCTGATCGAAGCCATCGAGAAGGACCGCGCCCCGCTCGACAGCATCCACGACGGCCGCGCGGCGCTGGAGATGATCCTCGCCGTGTACGAGTCACACCGCATGGAGCGCCCGGTGGACCTGCCGCTGAAGAACCGCAAACACCCGCTCGCCGCGATGTGAGGGGGGCGAATTGGTAGTTTCGTAAAAGTGTTGCACAAATCCTCACCACCGGAGATCGTGCCCGCGTCGAACGAATTGGTAGCGCGCGAAAAGTGTTGCACAAGGTTCGATACCTGGGACCGCGGGCGTCACGCCCGTGCCGAGCGCGCCGAGTGGCGACCCGCAGATACGGAACACACCCTCGCCGGAGCTGTAGAGGGCGGGACGCCCGCGGTCCCAGAAACGGGCCGAATCGGGCGGTTCGTGAAACCCCTTGCGCAACGAACCGCTGACTGAATATCGCGCTCCGGTGCAAAACACACCTCCGACACAAATAGTATACACGCGGACAAAAACAATCAAGCCCGGTTGTCGCGGCTTTCCGTTTTTGGCTTCGCGTTGACACACCTCTGCCGCCGCTGCTACAGTCCGCAACCCCGAACGCGGAGGAGCGGCGCGCATCAAGGCCGAAACGTGGTACGCACTGATCCGCGGCGAGCGCCGCGGG
>SXHE01000349.1 GCA_005773755.1 Planctomycetia bacterium | reverse complement strand
GGCCAGCGCCGCGCTCAACGTGCGGGCCGCAACCGGCGACGCCTTTTCGCGCTCCGCGCCCTGCCCGAAGTCCTTCTTCGCTTGCTCCTCGTTGCCCTGCGCCCAACGGGTCGCGCCGAGGTAGTACCACGCCACCGGGTCGGTCGGGTCGTTCTTCGCCGCGTCCGTCAGCGCGCTCACGGCAGTCTCGTACTTGCCGGCCTTGTACGCCGCGATGCCGGTGTCCAGCGCCCTCGTCGCGGTCTTCAGATCGACCGGGGGCAGCACGACCGCCTTGCGGTACGGCGCGAGCGGATCGTCCACCGCGTCCAACCCGGCGTCGGCAACCGCGGGCCACTTGGTCTTCCCCAGCGCCGCCTTGTACGCCGGGCCGCGCTTCGCGGTCTCGAACTCGTCCTTCGCCCCGGCGATGTCGCCCTTGAGCAGCAGCGCCATTCCCATGACGGTGTGCGCCTTCGCCGCGTCGTCGGAGTCCGGTAGCGAACTGGCGAGCGCCCGCTTCGCGGTGGCGATGGCCGGGTCCGCGTCCGACGCGCGCCGCAGGTCGGTCAGTACGGGGAGCCACATGTCCATCGCCTGCGCCGGCGTGACCGCGTTCGCCAGTTGCTTCTGGAACCCGATCTCCTTCAAGGTCGCGGCCTTCTTCTCGGCGTCCGTCTTCGCCTGCTCCGCCTTGATCGCGGTCGTGTGGTCCTCGTTCAGTTTCTTCACGGCCGCGGCGTTGTCGTCGGTCAACTTCTTGGCGTCGAGTACGAACTTGTCCGTCAGTTTCTTCGCCTCGGCCGTGTTGTCGTCCTTGAGCTTGGTGATCGCCGCGGTGTGGTCGTCCTTGAGCTTCTTCATGTCGGCCGCGTAGCCGTCGGTCAGCTTCTTCAGTTCGGCCGTGTGGTCGGTCTTCAACTTGCCGGTGTCGGCGTCGTACTTGTCGTTCAGCTTCTTGGTGTCGGTGTCGTATCGGTCGGTGAGCCGCTTGGTTTCGGCGGTGAGCTTGTCGGTCGCCGCTTTCGCGGCGGTCTCGGACTTGCTGAGCCGCTGCGCGGTGTCGAGCAGGTGGCCCATCGAGAGTCCGCCGCCGCCGAGCGCCATCATGCCGCTCGGCGCGAGGGCTTTCAGGTCCGGGCCGGTGGCGCGGGCCGCGGCGGTCTTGACTCCGGCGATCAGTTCCGCCGGTGCCCACTTGTCCGGCAGTGTGACCGCCGGCTTCAGTTCCGCGACCAGCGACGCCAGCAGCGCGTCCTTGTCCTTGACGGCCTTCGTCGCGGAATCGAGTTCGGTGGTCGCGGCCTTCAACTTGTCCTCGGCTTCGGTCTTCCCCTTCTCAGCGGCTTTCACATCCTTGTCGAGCTTCGCAACGTCCGTCTCGAGCTTCGTGGCCTTGTCGGTCGCGGTCTTCGCGTCGGCTTTAGCCGTGGCGAGATCGGTCTGGGCTTTGGCGAGCGCGTCGAGCGTCTTGGCGATGCCGTCCTTCTTGATCGCTTCGGCGACGGCGGGGTTCTTGTACAGCTCGCCGCGCAGTTTCCAGTAGGTCGCGAGTTCGTCGCACGAGCGGGGGAACATCTGCTCCAGCGGGTCCGTGAGCGGGTTCAGCCCGCGGCCGGCGAGGGCCTTCGCGCGGGCGACGTGCGCGGCCTTCGCCTTGCCGATCAGGTCGATGGCCTCGGTGTACTTGCCGTCCGCGCCGGCTTTCACGGCCTTCCAGTAGAAGGTGCCCGGCTCCGGGTTGTCGCCGGCCGCGCCCGGAACGGGGTCGGCGGCGAGCAGCACGAGCGCGGCCAGCGCCGCGCGTTCCGCGTCGGCGGGGGTGATGCGGAACGACGTGCCGGGCGCGGGCGGAACATCGAGCTTGATGAGCAGCCCGTCGAACACCTCCGCGAACTTCGGGTACTTCCCCTTCGCCTCGGTGAACAGTTCGCGAGCTTTGTTCAGATCGCCAGCAGCCTCGTAGGACGCGCCGAGCGTGACTGTCGCTTGAACGACGCGGGCCAGCCCGTCGGCGGTCTTCGCGGCGTCGGCGTCGGCGATGACGGCTTCGAGGTCGGCGCGACCCTGCTTGAGGTCGTCATCGGTGCCGACGCCCTGCACCTTCGCGAACACCCGCGCGTGCCCGGCCGCGGCCTTGCCCGCCGTGCTGGTCGGGGCGTTGGCCTTCAGCATCTCGAGCGCGCCCTTTGTGTCGCCCCCGAGGAACGCGCCCTGCGGGTCGGCCGGCGGCAGGTTCGGCGGGCCGGGCGGCTGCGGCGGACCACCGGGGCCACTCGGCCCACCGGGACCGGGAGGGCCGCCGGGAGGGCCACCGGGGGGGCCGCCTGGGCCTTTCGCGGTCTTCTCCGCGTTGGGGATCACGTCGCCGAAGTACAACCCGGCCCACGCGCCGCCGGCGAGCAGCCCGCCCAGCAACAGCCCGGCCGCCATGCCGCCGACCTTCTTCGCGGGCTTGCTCTTCGCCTTCTCCGCCGACTTCTCCGCGGTGCCGGTGCCGCTGTCGGCCGGCCCGCGCACCGGGCGCGGCTTCGACTTCTGGTCCGCGACTTCGGCCTCTGCGGCCATCTCCGCGGTGCCCGCGTCCGGCGTGCGCGACTTGCCCTTCCCTTTCGCTTTCTCAGCTTCTTTACCCTTCTTGCGCGCCTGCACCTTCTCGCCCAGTTCCGGGTCCGTCGTTTCCGGCTCGCGAATGGCCGAGCCTTCGCTCGAACCGGCCATCCAGTCCACGCTCACGACCGGTCCGCCCGCGTCGTCGGCTTCTGCCGCTGCCGCGACCGGTTGCGAGTCCCTCGTCGGGCTTTCGGTCGAGTCGTCGTCGGGCAGCGCGCGGAGGATCGCCGAGAGCGAGGCATCTTTGGGGATGCCGCGCGTCGCTTCGTCCCCGTCGGCCAGCGCCGCGCTGTCCCAGTCGATCGCACCGCCGTCGTCCGGGTCGGCGCTCGCGGCCGGTTTGGGCAGCGCGAAGTCACCGGAGCTGTGACGGGGTTTGCGCGGCGGCACGGACGGCGGAAGCCCCTTCGCGCGCTCCGCGGTGCCGTCGAGCGCCGGATCGTCCGAGAACTCGGCCTCGTCGGAATCGACCGTGAACAGCGGCTCGTCGCTCAGCGCGCCGTCGGAACCGGCCCGCGAGTCGGCGACCGGCGGCGGGCCGGAGAAGATGCTCGACGGGGCCGACGACAGTGACGGCTGCTCCGGCGTCAGGTCCGCATCGACCGGCTCGACGGTTTCCGAGTCGCCCGCGCCCAGGTCGATTTCCGGCGCGGTGCGAGTGTCGGCGAACAGGTCCGACCCGCTCTGCGATTGCCAGTCGGTCGCCTCGGTATTGGTCGGGGCCGACGGTTCGTCGAACAGGCCGGCGGGGATCGGCTCGTCGTCCACGGTCAGGTCGAACGCGCCGTCGACCGGCCCGCCGATCACGGTGCGGTCCACGCCCGGCGCTTCGACGCGCACCGAGGACGAGTCGCCGGTCGCGGGGACGTGCGGTTCGTTCAGGTCGGCGAGGATGCTCGACGCATCGGCCGAGTACGTCGGGATCGTGCCGTAGTCGGTGGAATCGTCCGGCGCGGGGGGGCGTGCCGGCAGGTCGGGCGCGTCGGCCAGTTGAGCGGAATCGAACAGCGGGTCGCCGGCGAGCGGGTCGGGCATGTCGTGAATGGACTCGGCGTCCGCGTCGGGAACGCCCAGCACCGTGGAGCTGCCGGGCAGTTCGTCCGCGACGGGCAGATCGTCGAGGTCGTCGTCGAGCGTGCTACCACCCGGCGGGCTGTCGAAGGTGAGCGCGACTTCGGACTGGCGACCCGGTGCGACCGGCGGCTCGGAGCGGACCGGAGTTGCGTCGCCGTAGGCGGTCGCCGCGATCACGTCGGACTGTTCGACCGCCGCCGCCGGCAGCGCGCGCCGGCCGGAGAAAATGTCCGAGCTTTCCACCGGCGCGGCCGACGGGCGCGCGTCGAACGGTCCCGGGGCCGGTTCCGCCGTCGGCACGAACACCACGGGATCGGCCGACGGGGTCGAGATGACATCGGAGTCGAGCCAGTCGGCCGACGGCGCGACCGGTGCCAGCGTGCCCAGGGCCGCGTTCGAGTCGCCGGTGTTCGCGGGCGCGGCCGGGGGCAGCGG
>SXHE01000348.1 GCA_005773755.1 Planctomycetia bacterium | reverse complement strand
GGCTGGCCGGTGTGGACCGGTCCGAAGGGCTGGACGTGATCCGCGGTTGGGCCGACCTCGTCCAGCTCGCGGACAGGATCACGATCGCCAACGACGCGACGCTGCTGTTTGCGGCCGGCACTCCGGACGGTTGGGGGCTGGCCGTCATCGCCGGCACGGGCTCGATTGCACTCGCGCAAGATGCACAGGGGAAGGACGCCCGCGCCGGCGGCTGGGGCTACCTGCTGGGCGACGAGGGGAGCGCGTTCCGCGTCGGGCTGCTGGCGCTGCGGGCCGCGTGTCGCGCCGCCGACGGCGTTTGCGCTCCGACCGCGCTGCTGCCGGCGCTACTTCAGAAGCTGGGTTCGACCGACGCGCGGGACTTCATCCCGGCTGTGTATCGCGGGACGTGGGACAAGGCGTTCATCGCGGGCCTCGCGCCGCTGGTGCTGAGCGTAGCGGCTTCCGGCGACGCGACCGCGAGCGCGATTGTGGATCAGGGAGCGCGAGAACTGGCGCGAACCGCGGCCGGCGCGGTGGCGAACGGCGGGCTGCCGCGCGACGGCGTACCGGTCGCGCTGGCCGGCGGGCTGGCGCTGGAAAGCGCCACCTACCGCGACCGCTTCCTGCACGAACTTCGCGCCTGCGGCGTGACGCCCGGCCCGGTCGGGTTGGTGGACGATCCCGTCGTGGGCGCGGTCGTGCTCGCCCGCCGGCTTCTGGGCGAACGGTCGGCGTGAGCCGGCCGGTGCGAACGAGACGAGGAACCGGCCGGCTCACACCGGCCGTTCGCTTTAGGCCGCGCGGTTGGCGCGCGGGTAGTCGCCGGTCTGGTCGGCGAGCCACGCGGCGCAGCGCGCCCAGTTGCGGTTGTCGCCGGGCGTGATGTGGCCCAGCAACCGGCCGCCGCTCGCGCCGGTCAACACCGGCAGGTTGCCCGATACCCCGTCGCACGTCAGCGCGGCCAGCACCGCCGCGGCGCAGGCGTTCCGCGCCTGCGCCGGCACGCCCGTCACGTCCGCGCGCTCGACACTTCCGCCGAACTGCTGCGCGACGAGTTGCCACAGGAAGCCGTTGCGCACGCCGCCGCCGGTGAGCAACACGCGACACGGGCCGTCCGGCTTCGTGAGCGCGTGCTTGCAGGCGTCACCCACGGCGCGGGCGGCGAGGTGAGTCGCGGTGCAGAGCAGGTCGGGCAGACCCGCGCCGAGTTGTCGCGCGGCGTCAAACGTTGCCAGTAGGAAGCTGCGGCCGAAGGCGTCCGCGTTAACCGACTTCGGCGGGGTGCGCGTCAGGTGCGGGTGTTCGAGCCAGCGGGCCAGCAGCGGTTCGAGCAGCCGCCCCTGCACGGCCTTCTTCCCGCCGGCGTCGACGTGGTCCTTACCGCGCGAGCCGTGGAACAGGATCGCGTCGAGCAGTTGGTTGCCCGGTCCGGCCTCGAAGCCGAACGCGGTCGAGATGGTGCCGCCCGCGGGGAGCACGAGGACGCTCGTTGCCGCGCCGAGGTGAACGAGCAGCCGCGTTTCGACGGTGTCGCGGAAGAGGAGGAAGTCGGCCGCGGCGGTGAGCGGGTGGCCGGTGCCGCCGCTGGCCCGGTCGCGGTCGGCGAACCCGTGCAGCACGGTCACGCCCAGTTGCTCGGCCACGCGCCCCGCGACTTCGGGCCAGTGGATCGACGCGCTCGTCACCGGGCGCGCCGGTTCGAGGAACCCGGCGGCGAACGTGTCGCGCGGCGAGACGGCCGCCTTGCTCAGCGCCTGCCGCGCGGCGAACACGGCCGTATCCGCGACGGCCCGCAGACATTCCGGGGGAATCGGTGAAAGGGAGCCGGTGGCGACCCGGATCACGTCGCGCACGGCCGGCGGGAACGCGACCCGGCCCGACGGCACCACGCGCGGCGCGAGGTCGAGGCCCACGCGCTCGACGCGCACCGCGACCGCGTCCACGCCTTCCAGCCCGGACCCGACCGACAGACCGAGAAGCGTTCGGGACATGGGTAGCTCCGCGTTCCGGGTTCCTAGTTGACCGGACGGTGATACCGTCCGATCTCGAACTTGGAAGCGCGAACTTGGAGGGGGCGGCGCTACGCGGCGACCAGCACCCCGTCGGCGGCGCGGACCGCGGCCATGACGAAGCACTCGAAGATTTGTACGTCCAGCGCGCTGGCGGTGTCCGCTTCCGGGTGCCACTGTACGCCGACGCAGAACCAGTTCGGGTCGGTCGATTCGATGGCCTCGATCACCCCGTCCGGCGACTTCGCGGCCACGCGCATCCGCTTGCCGATCTGGTTCACGGCCTGGTGGTGCGTGCTGTTGACGCGCAGTTCCTGGGTGCCGTAGATGTCGTCGAGCCGGGTGTTCTCCTCGATCAGCACCATGTGCCGGTGGGGCGCGCCGGTCTGGTCGTAGTGGGGCATCGCCTTCGGGTTGTCGACCGGCAGGTGCAGGTGCAGGGTGCCGCCGGCGAACACGTTCAGTTGCTGCATCCCGACGCCGATGCCGAGCACGCTCATGCGGCGCTCGAAAATCTTGGCGAGCAGGTAGCGGTCGGCGTCCTCGCGGCGGGCCGGCATCGGGTTCACGGCGTTGGTGAGTGCCTGCCCGTTGCGCCGCGGGTCCATGTCCGCGCCGCCGGTGAGCACGATGCCGACGCACTGGTCGAGCAGCGCGTCGATCGCTTCGAGGTTGTCCCTGCGGAGCGGCGGCAGCACGACCGGCAGCGCGCCGGCCCCGATGATGGCGTCGATGTAGCCCAGGTTGATCTTGGCGAACGGGGTGGCGTTCTTGGCGGCGACCAGGTCCGCGTTGATTGCGATCAGCGGCCGGGCCGCCGGCAGCGCGGGTGCCTTGTCCTTGATCTTGGCTTCTTTGATGCGTGCGGCCATGTGCTGTGCGTCCTCCGTGACCAGCCCGGTGCGCGGGGCGTCATGCCCCGTTGTGCGAAGAGGAAGTGTAGCGGGCGCGAAACGCGCGATTCAACCCCAATTCGCGCGGCGGCGATATTGTTCTCGCGCCGCGCTCTGTTCAGCTATCGAAGTACAGCGCGAACTCGTAGGGGTGCGGACGGACGCGGATCGCGGCGACCTCGGCCTTGCGCTTGTAGTCGATCCACGTCTCGATCACGTCTTCCGTGAACACGCCGCCGTGGAGCAGGAACTCGTGATCCTTTTCGAGTGCGTTCAGCGCTTCGACGAGCGTGCCGGGTGTCTTCGCCACGTCCTTGAGCTGCTCCGCGGGCATGTCGTAGATGTCCTTGTCCAGCGGGCCGCCGGGGTGGGTCTTGTTGCGGATGCCGTCCAGCATCGCCATCAGCATCCCGGCGAAGGCGAGGTACGGGTTCGCGGTGCCGTCCGGGACGCGGTATTCGAGGCGCTTCGACTTGGCGCGCGACGAGTACACCGGGATGCGCACGGCCGCGCTGCGGTTCCGCTGGCTGTACGCCAGGTTCACCGGGGCCTCGTAACCCGGCACCAGTCGCTTGTAGCTGTTCGTGGTGGGGTTGGTGATCGCGCACAGCGCCGGGGCGTGCTTCAGCAGGCCACCAAGGGCGTACATCGCGAGTTCCGAGAGGTTCGAGTAGTCGCTGCCGTAGAACAGGTTCGCCAACTCGCCGTTCTTCTTCTTCCACAGCGAGCAGTGGACGTGCATCCCGCTGCCGTAGTCCTCGAACAGCGGCTTCGGCATGAAGGTCGCGGCCTTGTTGTGCCGCCGGGCCATGTTCTTCACGATGTACTTGTACTTCAGCACGTTGTCGGCCATCGAGACAAGCTCGTCGTACCGGACGTTGATCGCGCACTGCCCGCCGCCGGCCTTCTCGTGGTGGTGGCTCTCGACCGTCATTCCGCACTGCATCATCGCGAGCATCATCTCGCTTCGCAGGTCGTGCAGCGAGTCGGACGGCGGGCACGGGAAGTAGCCCTGTTTGTACGGCACCTTGTAGCCGAGGTTGGGGCGCTCGTCGCGCCCGCTGTTCCACTGCCCCTCGCCCGAATCGACGTAGTAGAACGCCGAGTGCGGGGTCTGGTCGAACTTCACGTCGTCGAACACGAAGAACTCCAGCGACGGCCCGAACATGGCCGCGTCCGCGACGCCGGTGCTCTTCATGTAGTTGACCGCTTTTCGCGCCACATTCCGCGGATCGCGGGAATAATCTTCCTTCGTCAGCGGGTCTTGTATGTTGCACAGCATCGCGAGCGTGACGTCTTTGCAGAACGGGTCGATGAACAGCGTGTCCGGCTGCGGCATGAGCAGCATGTCGGACTCGTTGATCGCGACCCACCCGCGAATGCTGCTGCCGTCGAACCCGATGCCGTCCTCAAAGGCGTTCTCGTCGAGCACCTCGGCGGGCACGGTGAAGTGCTTCCACTGGCCGGGGAAGTCCATGAACCGGAAGTCGATGGCCTTGACCTCGCGCTCGCGGATGTAGGCCAGAACTTCGCGTGGGGTGCGTGCGGACATAGCGGGTTCGTCCCCGGTAGCGGGAAGGCGGGAGCTGGCGATTGCGCGAACGCGGAGAGGATGTGGCGCGTTAGGGTTATTGTATGAACCGCGGAGTACGGAGGGCGACCGATGACCGAAACGCAGTGGCTCCAATCTGCTCAAACGCACAAGATGAAGCGGCATCTAGGCCGTCCGCTCTCACCGCGGAAGTGCCTACTTACTCTCTGCGCATACGCCCGGCACATCGAGTCACACATCGTGGTGCCGCAGGTGGTGGAACTCGTCACCGAGTTTGAGACAGGCGCGGACAGCGAGCCGATGATGGCTCTCAACTGGCGGGACTGCGACTCGCTGCGAACTGAATTGCTGGGTCATCTACCCGTGAACAACAACGAACGAGGTGTCAGCTACTTTATTCTCTATTGCTTGCACACAGCCTCTGAGAGCGGATTCCTCGGCGAGTCCTCGTTTGAGGGAATTAGTGCCGTAGTAGCGCGAATCACCCACCCCGGGGCGCGACTTGACATCAACCGCCTCCAAGACTCCACTCCCGCTGCCGTCGAGGTCTACCGCCACGAGCGCGCGGTTCAGACCGCCTTGACGCTCGACACTATTGGTAACCCGTTCCACCCAGTCACTTTCTCCCCGGAGTGGCGCACGGATACCGCGATTGCGCTCGCGCGCACGATGTACGAGGCGCGTGAGTTTAGCGCGATGCCGATTCTGGCGGACGCGCTGCAAGACGTCGGGTGCGACAGCGACGACATCCTCAACCACTGCCGGGGCGACGGGCCGCACGTCCGCGGGTGTTGGGTCGTCGATTTGGTGTTGGGCAAATCGTAGGTCGCGGTCGAGCGAGGCTTTGCGAGCGAGGCCCGACTGCCAACCGCCTTCGCGTGTCCCGCTTGCGGTGCGCCTTCGGCAGATACGATTTGCTCTCTGGCCGTCGGGCCTCGCTCGCAAAGCCTCGCTCGACCGCGACCTACAAGACGGCCCGCGATCCCGTTCACACTCCAAAGGAGCCTCCATGTCCGATCTGCCGATTCGTCGCGTCGTGCTGTACAAGCACGGCGTCGGGTACTTCGAGCGCGAGACGCAAATCGACGGCGACCAGTCGCTCGCGCTGTCCTTCAAGCAGCGCGAAGTCAGCGACGTGCTCAAGTCGCTCACGGTCCTCGACCTGAACGGCGGCACCGTGTCGGCCGTCAGCTACGACTCGACCACGCCCGTCGAGCAACTTCTCGCGGAGATCGCGCTGAGCATCCCCGATAGCGGAAGCCTGAAGGGGCTGTTGCCGCAGATCAAGGGCGCGCGCGTGTCGGTGAAGCCGACCGGCGGCGCGGCGCTGCAAGGCGTGATCCTCGGCATCGACAAAGTGGACGCGCGCACCGAGCACGGCCTCGAAGAGACGCACCGGCTCTCGCTGCTCACCGACTCCGGCGACGTCCGCACGTTCGACTTGTTCGACCTCGAACTCACCATCCTCGACGACGGCATCAGGCGCGACCTCGACTTCTACCTGAAGACGCAACTCGCCTCCAAGAAGAAGGACGCCCGCACCTTCACGCTGTTCGCGCAGGGCGAGGGCGCGCGCACCGTGCGCGTCAGCTACGTCCTCGAAGCGCCGGTGTGGAAGGCGACGTACCGGATATTACTGGAGGAAGAACCCCTCCCCCCAACCCCCTCCCCGAAGAAGGGAGGGGGAGAAAGCGGCGCGGCTGGAGCCGCGCCTTCTGAGGAACCGAGCGCAGCTCGTGTTTCTCTGACTCCCCCTCCCTTCTTAGGGGAGGGGGTTGGGGGGAGGGGTTCTTCGAGTCAGCCCCTCATTCAAGGCTGGGCGGTCGTCGATAACACCTCCGACGAGGACTGGCAGGACGTGGCCCTCACGCTGGTCGCGGGGCTGCCGGTGTCGTTCGTCCACGACCTGTACACCCCGCGCTACATCAAGCGTCCGGTGGTCGAAGTGAAGGAGACGACCGGCGTGCTCCCGCCGATGGCCGAGGCCGGCGTTGAAGAATACGAGATGGCGATGGATGTGGCAGAGTTCGCGGCACCTATGGCCGGGGCGATGCACCGGAAGGCGCTGCCTGCGGCAAAAATGCGGGAGCGCGGGGAGTCCTCGAAGCGCGACCGCGAAGCCTTCGCCTCCTCGGTCAACACGCAGACCCGCGAGCGGCAGGTCGGCGACCTGTTCGAGTACGGCATCGAGAAGCCGGTGACCGTGCGGCGCAATCAGTCCGCGCTCGTGCCGATCCTGCTGAAGCCGTTCGCGGGGCGCTCGGTGCTGCTGTACCAGAAGGCCGCGCGGCCGGAGAACCCCATCCGCTGCGTCGAGTTCGAGAACACCACCGGCCTCACGCTCGAAGGTGGCCCGGTCACGGTGCTCGAAGCGGGCAGCTACGTCGGCGAGGCGATGCTCGACACCATGAAGCCGACCGAGAAGCGGCTAGTCGGCTACGCGGTGGAACTCGCGGTGCGAGTTCTCGACAACATCGACTCGCACAGCGACCGCGTCACCCGCGTCACCATCCGCGGCGGCACGCTCAAGACGCACTACGCACAAGTGCAGAAGACGACGTACACCTTCAATAGCAAGAGCGCGAAAGAGCAGATCGTGTACCTCGACCACCCGCGCGACGACTCGCGCTGGAAACTGGTCGAAACCATCAAGCCGCACGAGATCACCGACAACTACTGGCGGTTCCGGTTCGTACTGGCCCCGAACGTCGCGAGCAAGTTCGTCGTTCACCAGCACCAAACGCTGCACCAGTCGTGGGGGCTGGCCGACATCAGCGACAAGCAACTCGCGGCGTGGGTGAGCGCGAAGTACCTGGACAAGGCGACCGAAAAGGCGCTGCGCGACGTGCTCGCGCAGCGGCAGCAGGTGGCGAAGATCGAGGACAAGCTGTCGCACCTCGCCAACGAGCGGAACCAGATTCACGCGGAGCAGGGGCGCATCCGCGAGAACCTCGGCGCGCTGGGCGACCGGGCCAGCGAGAAGAGTCTGCGCGAGCGGTTCGTCGCCACGCTG
>SXHE01000347.1 GCA_005773755.1 Planctomycetia bacterium | reverse complement strand
GTTTTCACCGGACGGCAAGCTGCTGGCCGCGACCGTCGACCAGCGGGACAACGAGGACCGCACCCCGCGGCCCGGTCTGGGGAGGGTGTGGAACGTGGGAACCGGTGCGCCGCCGCGCGACCTAGCGCGGCTCAACTACCCGGCCCGCGCGGTCGCGTTCACCAACGACAACAGCACGCTCGTGGTCGGGATGAGCGGCCGGACGAACGACTGGGTTCCGTCGGTGGAGGTCTGGAACGCGGCCACCGGCGGGCACCTGCGCTCACTCAACGCCCCGCTGTCGATCATCGGGCCGACGGTTGCTTGCGCGCGGTCCGCGCCGGTGTGCGCCGCCGCGGACCGCGAGGGCGTGAAGCTGTACCGGCTGCCCAGCTTCGCCCCGCTCGAGCACGAGCTTCCCACCAGCGACGAGGTAACGGCCCTCGCGGTACGGGCCGACGGTGCAGTGCTTGCCTTCGCACTGGCCGGCGCGGTGACGCTGTGGGACGTGGAAAGGGGGGGCGCGTACAACACGTTCGAGAAGGTGGGGGAACACGTCGCCGCGCTCGCGTTCACCGCCGACGGAAAGACGCTCATCGCCGGCTCGGACCGCACCGTGCGCGAATGGGTCGCCCCGAACCCGCCGTAAACGCACCGTTCTCAGCGGATCTGCGGTTCGCGTGGGTTCGAGGGCGTCATACGGTTCCAGGAAGTAGCGGCCTTTGCGAGCCGCGACCGCACGGGAGCGGGGAACGTTCCCGTGCGGTCGCGGCTCGCGAGGTTGTTTATTCCTGGGATGCGTAGGAGAAGTTACTACTTCTCCAGCGCGTCTTCGGCGTAGCTGCTCTCGTAAACGAACTTCGTGCCCTCGCCGGCGTGGTTCGCCAGTTCCGAGCGCGCCCGCAGGCGGGCCGCGTGGTACTTGCCGGCCCCGATGTTGAAGTACACGTCGCCGGTCCACAGCATCGGCACCAGCGGCACCTGCTCGCCCACCGCCTTTGGCGGGGCCTTCATCGTCGTGTCCACGCCCACCACCAGGAGGCCGTCTTTCGCGCCCTTGCTGGTGTACTTCTGGGCGAAGTCGTAGCTCTCGCCGGTGCCGTGTGGCGGGTCGAGCTTCACCGCGAACGTCCGGTCCCAGGTCGCGTTCGCCGCGGGCGCGGCCTCCGGCAGCACGACGCGAAACGGCAGCTCCGCGTGCAGCCGCGCCGCGGCCCCGCCCTTCGCCTCCTTCACTTCCACCAGCTTGCCCTGCGCGTCCATCCGCACCACGACGATGGGCTTGTTCAGGAACGCTTCCATCTTCTTCGCGTCGTCGGGCTTGGCCGAGTCGGTCACGCTCACCGAGCCGTCCGGCTGACGGAACTCGTTCTTCATCTCGGTGATGCTCATTTCGAGCGTCGCGACGCCCTGCTTGTCCACGTCCTTCACGGTCCACTTGCGAACCAGCGTGAGGCTGGTCTTCGCCTCCGCCGTCACCGGCTTGTTCGTCTTCTCGTCGAGTGTCGTTTCCACAACCACCGTCTGCTGCACGACTCGGTACGCGAGCACTTTGCCCGCTTCCCACTTGAACCGCGGTGCTTCGGCGGCCGGGGGCTGGGCCAGCGCCGCGGGGGCGAGAACGAACGCCGAGAGCACGAGTAGCCGCCGCAACATGCGCAGTCCTCCACGGAGAGCGAGCAACGTGCCGAGGGGAATAGCGAGACCGGGCCGCGGCGCGAAGGGCAATCGTGTAGCCGCAACGCGCAGCGGAGCGCGCGAGTCACTACGGCGCGTGCCGGTCGAGGAACTTCGCCAGCTCCGTCGAGTACAGGCCGACGATGAACGGGTCGTGGCCCTTGCCGTCGAGCCGCAGAAACTGCTTCGGTTCGTGCGCGGCGGCGAACAGTTGGTCCGAATGGGCGACCGGGATCGTGCGGTCGTCGGCACCGTGGACGATGAACACCGGGCGCGGGCACCGGCCGATCTTCGCGAGGTTGTCGAACCGCGTCCGCATGAACGTGTGGGTCGGCAGGAACGGGTAGTGGCTCTTCGCCGCGGCCGGCAGGCTGGTGAAGGTGAACACCAGCACCAGCGCGCGGTGCTCGTGCTTGGTCGCGAGTTCGACCGCGGGGCCGCCGCCCAGCGACTCCCCGTACAGCACGACGCGGTTCGGCGCGATCTGCTTCTCTTCAACGAGCCACTGGTACGCGGCGGTCGCGGAGGCGTAGCAACCCGCTTCGGTGGGCTTGCCGGTGCTCTTGCCGTAACCGGGGTAGTCGAACAGCAGAACGCCCGCGCCGAGCGCCCGGCGCAGCTCCGCGGCGACCTTGCCGCGGTGGGTCAGGTTGCCGCCGTTGCCGTGCGCGAACAGCACCGCGCCGTGCCGCGGCGTCTCCGGCGGGAGCCACCGCGCGGAGATGGTGTTGCCGTCGGCCGACGGGAACGACACGTCCTCCGAGCGCGGGTCTTCGGGCTTCAGCCACGCTTCTTCGGCCGACGACGGAACGAACACCAGCCGGCGCTCGAGGAACAAGAACACAACGATCAGCCCCAGGTAAGTGAGGAAGAGGAGAAACGCCCAGCGCAACAGGCGGCGCGGGATCGAGCGACGCGCGAACTGGATCATGGCGAACGACCGCTGAGACCGGATCGCGCGAGGTAGCTTCCCGGAGACGGTTCGCGGCACGACGCGCGAGCCTCTCAGCGGTCCTGTATACAGGGGCCGATCGCCAGCCACTACTGCCAGTGGGTTTGTTGGGCGCTCCGTCGTCGCTCGTTTCGGCTGCTTTCGTGGACACGACTCGTCGATTCTGGGTGCCCGTTTCGCGCCGGAATCGCAACGAGCTTGGGCCACAATTGAATTCTCAGCCCGAGCCGCAGGGCTTACGCACTATGAACCGCTGACGGCATAGGGGTTTGCGGCTACACCGAGGGTATCAGGAGGATACCCGATGTCCCTGTCGCTGACCACCGTGTTCGCGGACTTGCCGGACCCGCGAATCGAGACGGCCAACAAG
>SXHE01000346.1 GCA_005773755.1 Planctomycetia bacterium | reverse complement strand
GGGCAAATCGACGCTGCTCCGCATGGCGAACGGCCAGCTCAAGCCGACGATGGGCCGCGTCAGCGTGCGCGGGGTCGATGCGTGGGACTGGCGCGCGCGCCGGCTGGTCGGCTACTGCCCGGACATCGACGCCTTTTACGAAGACCTGTCCGGCCGCCGGTTCGTGTGGGTCATGGCCCGGCTGTGCGGGTACACCCGGCGCGAAGCGACCCGGCGCACGGAGGGCGTGCTCCGGCGCGTCGGCATGAGCGACCGCGCCGACCGTACCCTGCGCGGCTACTCGAAGGGGATGCGCCAGCGCATCAAGCTCGCGCAAGCGCTGCTGCACGACCCAGAACTGCTCATCCTCGACGAGCCGCTTTCGGGCATCGACCCCATCGGCCGGCAAGAACTGCTGGAACTGTTTCAGGCGCTCGCGGCGCAGGGGAAATGCCTGCTCATTTCGAGCCACGAGCTGGAGGCGCTGGAGAAGCTGACGAACCACGTCGCGATCATGGCCCGCGGGCGCATCGCGGCGGTGGGCACGCTCCAACAGATTCGCGACCTGCTCGACGATCACCCGCTCACGGTGCGCATCGACGTGAGCAACCCGCGCGAGGTCGCGCGCCTGCTGCTGGCGCTGCCGGAAGTGCTGTCGGTGGACGTGGAGCCGAAGTTGCCCGGCGAGCCGACCGCGTGCGTGGTCACGAAGGCCCGGCACCCGAAGCGGTTCTTCGAGCTGTTCGGCCAGCTCGTTGTCGAACACGACCTCGACGTGCGCCGGCTCGAACCGCTGGACGAGTCGGCACACGCGATCCTCGGCTACCTGCTGGGCGGGTCCGGGAAGACGTAGGCGCGTCACTCGACCAGTGCGAACGACTTCAGGTAATCGTCCACGGCCTTGCTCTTGGCGAACTCCTCCGACCCGAGCGCGACGACCTGATACAACCGCGCTCCCACGAGGTACACCCGCGCGCGGTACACCTGCTTCTTCTCGCCGAACTCGATGCGGACCTCGCGGCCGGGGTGGTTCTTCTTGCCGACGGTGAGTTTCTCGTTCGCGGTCACCTTGCCCTTGAGCGACTTCGCGTTCCCGTCGATCACGCCCGTCAGCACCTTCTCCGCGTCGGCGTCCACGCTCCCCGCCGGGTAATCGCTGTACGTCACGATCAGCGCCTTGTCCTTCTGGTCGACAGTGAAGATGTAGACCGCGACCTCGCCGCCGGCCGTGGCGATCTTGTTGGTCTTCTCGGTCGGCTTGTCGGGGAACGCGACCGAAAACCGGCCGTCCTTCGGGGCGAACGGAGCGACCTTCTTCTCGTCCTTCTTGTCCTCCGCCGCGAACGCGAACGGGGCCAGCGCGACGAGCAACACGGAGCCGAAGCGGATCATGGGGAACCTCTGAACGAGTGGTAAGTTGTGCCGATTGTCGCGTGTCGCGGCGGGTGACGCAAGCCGACCCGCGGCAGACGGGACGCGCATCATGCCGTAATATTCCCCCACCCACTCTCCGCGAGGTCCGCGATGAACCCACCCACCTCGTTCCAGGCGATCCCCGGTCAGGACGAACTGCACCAGGTCGAGCGCGACCTGTCGTTCCACCCCAGTACGAACGCCGCGCCGAAGGTGCTGACGCGCGAACAGGTCGAGCACTTCAACCGCGAAGGTTACATCCTCCCGCTGCGCGTCTTCGACGCGGCCGAGGCGAACGAGCTGCGCGCGTACTTCGACGTGCTGCTCGCCAAGTACACCGCGGAAGGAAAAGACAGCTACTCGATCAGCTCCGCGCACCTGCGGCACGGCCGCGTGTGGGACGTGCTCACCAACCCGCGCGTCGTCGCCATCGTCTCGGATCTAATCGGCGAGAGCGTCGTGGCGTGGGGGTCGCACTTCTTCTGCAAGATGCCGAACGACGGCAAGACCGTGAGCTGGCACCAGGACGCGAGCTACTGGCCGCTCACGCCGTCGAAGGCCGTGACCGTGTGGCTCGCTATCGACGACGCGGACCGCGGCAACGCCGCCATGCGGTACATTCCGGGTACGCATGTTCTCGGCCACCTGACCTACAAACTGACCGAGACCGACCCGAGCAACGTGCTGAACCAGACCGTGCCCGACGTCGAGAAGTACGGCGACCCGGTGTACGTCGAACTGAAGGCCGGCGAAGCCTCGCTCCACAGCGACCTGCTGCTGCACGGCTCCGAAGCGAACACGAGCGACCGCCGCCGCTGTGGGTTGACGCTCCGCTACACCGCAGGCGACGTGAAGGCGTACATGGGTTGGGCCGAGAAGGGCGTGATCGTGAAGGGCGATCAACCATCGCACTGGGGCAACCGCCCGCGCCCGGGGGAGGAGTAAGAAGGGGTCACGCAAAGCCGCGAAGACGCAAAGAAGGCAGGAGAAAACAGAAGATAGAGTTGTAAGAGAAGCAGGGCCAGCTTAACGGCGCGGTGTCTTTACACACTCTCTGTCTTCTCTTGTCTTCTTTGCGTCTTCGCGGCTTTGCGTGACCCTTCTTTGGAGCCTTGCGATGGAGTTCACGGCACCACTACTCGCGGGCCAATGGGTGCGGCTCGAACCGCTCGCGGAGGAACACCGCGAACCGCTCCGCGCCGCTTCGGACTACGACCGCGTGTGGCAGTTCATGTACACCGACGGTCGCGGGACCGCGTTCGACGCGCCGTTCGACGAGGCGCTCGCGCAATGCGCCGCGGGCAAGCAACTGTCCTACGCGGTGCGACTGCTCGCGACCGGCGAGCTGATCGGCGGTACGAGCTACATCGACCCGGTCGCGCAACACAAGCGGGTCGAGATCGGGTGGACGTGGTATCGCCCCGACCACTGGGCCGGGCCGGTGAACCCGGAGTGCAAACTGCTCCTCATGGCGCACGCCTTCGACACACTCGGCCTGAACCGCGTGCAGCTAATAACGGACCTGCTCAACACGCGCTCGCAAGCGGCCATCGCGAAGCTCGGCGCGACCCGCGAGGGCGTGTTGCGCGCACACGCCATCACCCGCGGTGGGCGCGTCCGCGATACGGTCGTCTTCGGCGTCACCGCGACCGACTGGCCGCGCGTGAAGGACGGACTGAGGGCGCGGCTCGTGGCATTCGAGAAGATCGTGTGAAGACTCCGGCAAGCGTCGCCGGGTGGTCGATATACCTGACCGTATCAGTACCGGCCGTTCGCCTGGAGCCTTCATGAGCCGTCGCCTGTTCGCGGAGCTGTTCGGTACGTTCGTGCTGGTGTTCGCTGGCACCGGGGCCATCGTGTTCGACTCCGTGAACCCCGGCAAGATCGGGCACGTCGGCGTCGCGCTCACGTTCGGCCTCGTCGTGCTGTCGATGGCCTACGCGGTCGGTAGCGTGAGCGGGGCGCACCTGAACCCGGCCGTCACGGTCGGGCTGTGGGCCGCGCGGCGCGTGCCCGGCAAGCAGGTACTGCCGTTCGTCGGCGCGCAACTCACGGGCGCGTTCGCGGCCAGCGGGCTTCTCTTCGCCATGTACCCCACCCATCCGACGCTGGGCGCGACGCTGCCGCACGGCCCCGCGTGGCACTCGTTCGCACTCGAAGTGTGGCTCACCGCGGTGCTGGTGTTCGTGATCCTCGCGGTCACGGTCGCGGAGCCGCCCGTGCGCGCGCTCGGCGGGATCATCGTCGGCGCGGTGATCGCGCTCGAAGCGCTCTTCGCCGGCCCCATCAGCGGGGCGAGCATGAACCCGGCCCGCTCGCTCGCCCCGGCGGTCGTGTCCGGTTCGCTCCAACACCTGTGGGTGTACCTCGTCGCGCCGCTCGTGGGGGCCGCGCTCGCGGTGCCGACGTGCGCGCTGATCCAACAACCGGGTTGCTGTCGCGAAGGAGCCTGCCGATGAGTGCGAAGATTCGCGTGCTGTTCGTGTGCGTCGAGAACTCGAACCGCAGCCAGATGGCGCAAGCCTTCGCCGCGATGCTCGGCGGCGACCGCGTGGAAGCGCTCTCCGCCGGGAGCAAGCCCAGCGGGAAGGTGAACCCGAAGGCGGTCGCGGCGATGGCCGAACTGGGCTACGACCTGACCACGCACGCCTCGAAGAACGTGAGCGACTACACCGGTGCCGAGATCGACGCGGCCGTGACGATGGGCTGTGGCGACGCCTGCCCGCAGCTGCCGGCCCGGCAGCGGCTGGACTGGGACCTGCCCGATCCGAAACAGCTCGACGACGGGGGTTTCCGGGTGGTCCGCGATCGCATCCGCGCGCTGGTCCACGGGCTCATCGCCGGGGCGGCGAGCGCCGGTGGAGCGCAGAAGCCCGGGAACTGACCCGCGAACGACACTTCACCCGTCTCAAGGAGTCGGGACATGGCAGACAGATCACGGTCCGCTGCGCCGGCCGGAGTCGCCGGCAGGCTCTCCTTCCTCGACCGCTACCTGACGCTGTGGATCTTCCTCGCCATGGCCGTCGGGGTCGGCGGCGGCTGGCTGTTCCCCGGCGTGGTGCCCTTCCTGAACCGCTTC
>SXHE01000345.1 GCA_005773755.1 Planctomycetia bacterium | reverse complement strand
GTCATGCCGACGCGCAACGGCCGCAACGCCCTCGCGTTCACCGACGACGGCCCGGTTCGCTTGCGAAACGCGAAGCACCGGCGAGACCCGGCCCCGGTTGCGTCCGATTGCGCGTGCTACTGCTGCGCGAACTACTCGCGCGGCTACCTGCACCACCTGTTCGCGGCCGACGAGATGCTGGGGCCGACGCTGCTCAGCCTGCACAACATCAGCTATTACCTGAAGCTGATGGCCGACGCGCGGAGGGCCATCACGGAAGGCCGGTTCGAGTCGTTCCGCGCCGCCCGCCTTGCCCGGTGGAACGCGCCTTCCTAGAGTGAGAGTTCCGATTGTAGGGGCCTGGCCCGTTCGCCGCGACCCAACGGGGAGCGTGGAAGGTACACACCATGACGTTCCTCCTGTTCGCACAAGACGCGCCGCAGCAACCGGGCGGGCTGTTCGGCAGCCCGATGTTCCCGTTCTTCCTGATCGGGCTGATGCTCCTGTTCTGGGTGGTCGTCATCCTGCCCATGAGCCGGCGGCAGAAGAAGGAACAGGCGGACCTGCTCGCGAACATCAAGCGCGGGACGAAAGTGCTGACCAACGCCGGGATCGTGGGCTTCGTCGTGACCGCCAACGACGGCGAGGACGAGATCGTCATTCGGTCGGAAGACACCAAACTGCGGATCAAGCGGAACGTCGTCGCGCAGGTGCTCGACGTGAGCGGGGCGGAACCCGCCAAACAAGCGTAATGCGGAATCACCCCGGCCCCGCGTAGCCGCGACGCGCCGCGGAGCGCGTGGACCTGGACAGGAAACGGAACGCCATGCAACGGAACTTCCTTCGCGGCCTCCTCATCTGCCTGATCCCGTGCCTCGTGGCGGTGCTGTTCGCGGCCCGCCCCGAGAAGTACCGGCTCGGCATCGACCTCGCCGGCGGCACGATCCTCGTCTACGAGGTGAACCTCGAGCGCACGAAGCTGCGCAAGGCCACCGAGCAGGGGCCGAAGGACAAGACCGCCGACGGCAAGGACAAAGAGAAGGAAAAGGACGCCGGGCCGCCCCCGGGCCTGAACCCGGAAGAAATGGCCCAGCTCGCCGCGCAGATCAAGCGGCGCATCGACCCCACCGACATCAAGAACGTCACCGTGCGGCCCAGCGGCGACCGCCGCGTCGAGATCATCCTCCCGATCGGCGGCGCGAGCGGCGGCAAGGCCAGTCTGTCGAACGAAGAAGTCGAGGAAGTGAAGCGGCTCATCTCCCAGATGGGCGTGCTCGAGTTCCGCATCCTCGCCAACGGGCCGGACGACAAAGAGGGCATCCGCCAGGCGATCACCGACATCGAGCGGGCCGCGCAAACCAAGGACAACTGGGTCGACTTCCGCAAGCCCGAGCCGCGGAGCGAACAGGTCGGCACTTCCCTCCAGAAACTGGCCACGCGCGGGTCGCCCCCGCCCCCGCCGGACGGCGACTACAACGTCGACATCAACGACACGAAGGCCGCCGTCAAATACGCCTGGGTCGAACTGGGGCCGGAAGAGCGCGAGAGCCTCGGCCTGTCCAACGCCTCCGGCGCGGCCAGCCCCCTGTGGATGCTGCTCGCCGGCTCGCGCGACACCGCCGTGCCGATCCAGGGCAGCACCCGCGTCGATCCGCTCAACTGCGGCATGTTGATCTACAGCCGCGAGTGTGTGAGCGTGGAAGTGCTCACCAAGGAGCGCGAGGCCCGCGCCCGGCTCAAGGCCGAGAAAGCGCAGGGCGTCGGCACCGGGGCCGGCAAGACCGACGAGGAGATCGAGGCGCTGGTCAACGAGAAGAAGGTCGAGTACTTCGCCCTCACCCGCGTCTCCCCCGAAGACAACTTGAAGGTCGGCGGCGACATCACCATCTCCGCCAGCAGCAGCAACGACAAGTCGTTCAACCTGGCCGTCGAGTTCCGGTTCAACGGGGCCGGCGGGCAGCAGTTCAGCAAGGTGACGCGGCGCAACAAGCCGACCGGCGGCCACCAGCGGCGGCTCGCCATCGTCCTCGACGAGCGCATCGTGTCCGCCCCGAACCTGCACGGCGAGATCGGCAACGTCGGCCAGATCACCGGCGGCAAGGACGGGTTCGACCGCAAGACCGTGGACCGGCTCGTCCAGATCCTCCGCAGCGGGGCGCTGTCGGCCGAACTGCGCGAGCGGCCCGTCAGCGAAAACACCATCGGGCCGACCCTCGGGGCCGACACCATCCGCCGCGGGACGCGGGCCGTCGGCCTCGCGTTCCTCGCGATCCTCGCGTTCATGGTCGTCTACTACCGGTTCGCCGGGCTGGTCGCCTGCGTCGCGCTGTTCGCCAACCTGCTCCTCACGATCGGGTTCATGGTGGCCGTGAACGCGGCCTTCACCCTGCCCGGCCTCGCGGGGCTGGTGCTCACGCTCGGCATGGCCGTCGACGCCAACGTGCTCATCTACGAGCGGCTCCGGGAAGAGAGAAATAAGGGCGCGAACATCGCCACCGCCATACGCAACGGCTACGACCGGGCGTTCCTCACGATCATCGACACCCACCTGACGAGCATCTTCACCTCGATCGTGCTGTACACGTTCGGGAACGACAATCTGAAGGGGTTCGCGATCAGCCTCGCGGTCGGCCTCATCATCAGCCTGTTCACGTCGCTCTACATGACGCGATTGATGTTCGACTTCTGGCTGCACAAGAAGTGGCTGACCGAACTGCGGATGATGCGGCTGTTCGAGAAGCCGAACTTCAACCCGATGAAATACCGGTGGTTCTTCTTCCCGCTCACCGGGTTCCTGACGATCCTGGGTCTGGGCCTGTTCCTGGCCCGCGGCGACAAGAGCCTGAACGTGGACTTCCGTGGCGGCACCGTGTTCGCCGGGCGGTTGAAGGGCGGCGAGGAGCGCGGGCTGACCAAGACCGCCGACGGCAAGCCCGGCTTCCGCGAACTGCTGGGCGAAGAGAACCAGAAGAAGCGGCTCGCGATCAAAGCCGGCGAAGAGGGCGTCGTCTGGGACAACAAGCCCGTCGGCGACGTGCCCGTGAACGTCTGGGACTACACGATCACCCACGAGGACGGCTCGAAGGCGAGCGTCACGCTGACGGAAAAGCCCGCCGGTCGGGACGACAAGGAGATGGCCGCAGACGTGCGCACCCGCGCCGGCCACCTGCCGGACGTGTCCGTCGAGCAGACGTTCCTCTCGACCGACAACTTCGAGCAGGGCAAGAGCCGCCGGTTCACCGTGCGCACCACCGAGAAGCAGCCCGCGCTCGTGCGGGTCACGCTCGACCGGCTCATGCGCACCGACGACAACAAGACCATGTTCGACGGGGCCTCAATGACGGTCGGCCCCGTGACCGGGACGGTCGTGGAGATCAGCTTCGACAAGGCGACCTCGCTCGCCTACACCACGGAGCTGTTCTCCCGCGCGTTCAAGAACGAGTTCCGCACCGACTCCGGCCCGGACACGTTCGCGCTCACCGGCGTCGGCGAACCGGTGGACGGCCGGTTCACCAAGATGAAGCTGGACGTGGGCCGCAACCCGACCCTGGACCGGCTCCGCACCCCGGCCCCGGCCGCCGGCGCACCCGGCGCGGCCGAGTACGCCGCCCAGCTCAAGGGGCTGACCAACGTGACCGCGCTCGCTAAGACCGCGTTCGACAGCACCCCGGAGCCGGAGCGCCTCGAAGTGTTCGACAGTCAGCTCGCGAAGGAGACCCGCGAGAAGGCCCTCGTCGCCATCGTGATTAGCTGGATCATGATCATCCTGTACCTCTGGTTCCGGTTCGGGAACTGGACGTTCGGGCTGGCCTCCGTGATCTGTCTCGTTCACGACCTGTGCTTCACCCTCGGGGCCATCGCCGCGTGCCACTACCTGCACCTGCTCCCCGGGGCCAACAGCTTCCTGCTGATCGAGGACTTCAAGATCGACCTCGCGGCGGTCGCGGCGCTGCTCACGCTCGTCGGGTACTCGGTGAACGAGATCATCGTGAACTTCGCCCGCATCCGCGAGGTCCGCGGCAAGAACCCGCAACTGACCCCACAGATGATTAACGACAGCGTGAACCAGACCCTGAGCCGCA
The DNA here is from genome assembly GCA_005773755.1 of Planctomycetia bacterium. Classification (GTDB taxonomy): domain Bacteria; phylum Planctomycetota; class Planctomycetia; order Gemmatales; family Gemmataceae; genus Gemmata. Next base: position 2,305 of record SXHE01000345.1, on the reverse strand, counting down.
CCATCCTGACCTCGATGACGGTGCTCTTGGTGTCGGTCGTGCTGTACGCCTTCGGCGGCGAGGGCGTCCACCTGTTCGCGTTCGTGATGATCGTCGGCGTGCTCATCAGCACGTACAGCTCGATCTTCGTCGCCAGCCCGCTGCTGCTGTTCCTCGGCGAGGGCCGCGACACCGCCGGCACCGCCACCGACGAGGCCGCGACCACCGAGAAGGAAGAGGGCGCGGAAGAGGAAGTGGTCGAGGGGTAACAGGGCGAATTGAGGTGACGTTTCGCGCGAGCCGCGAGGTTGCAACCCCGCGGCTCGTTGCCTTGTTACTTCTGATAATGGCGCGTAATCAGGTCGTTCTGAATCCACAGCAGTTTGCCGAACGCGCGAAGGGTCTTCACTTCCGTATCGCGATCCAGGCCCAGGCCGAGGATCGTTGCGGTGAACGCGTCGGCCACGAAGCCCATCAGCGCGTTCATCTGAACCAGCGGCACGTCCAACTCCTTGCTCCCGGCCTTCGGCGTGTGCATCTTGCCGACCATGTCCAGGTACTCGACCATCTTCCCGTCGTAGGGCTTCGTCACCAGCGCCGCGAGGTAGCGCCCCAGGTGCTGCTTGCGGAACGCGATCTGCGGGTGGTCCATCGTGAGCTTGTCGAGCGTCAGCGGCACCTCGCCACTGTAGCCGCTCTGCCGCGGGAGGAAGTGCCGCCAGGTCGCGTCCTGCTGGAACAACTTGTCGTACACCGCGTCCACCAGCGCGGGTACCAGCGGGGCCAGCTTCGGCGCGGCCCCGTGAACGGCCGCGATGTCGTCCGGGCCGAACCCGACGAACCCCGCCACGTACCCGAACCGGTAGCCCAGGTCCGATTCCAACCGCGCTTCGTCGACGTGCGTCATGGTGTGCTCCGAGGGAGAGGAATGGAAACAAGACTAATCTATCCTGTTTTTCGCCCGGTGTCCAGCGCGTACAATCAACTCGGCTCGGATTCGCGCCCAACCGGAGGCTGTTGATGTTCTCGGACACGGTCGAGTACGCACTGCGGGCCGTGATCCACCTGGCGCACCAGGCCCCCGCGGCGCGGACCACGGCCCAGATCGCGGAGGCGACCCAGGTGCCGAAGGACTATCTCGCGAAGATCCTGCAAGGGCTGGCGAAGAAGGGGATCGTGCAGACGCAGCGCGGCGTCGGCGGCGGCGTCTCGCTGGTGAAGACGCCCGAAGAGCTGACGATCCTCGACGTGGTGAACGCGGTCGATCCGATCACGCGGATTGCCACCTGCCCCCTGAAGCTGCCGACCCACGGCACCAACCTGTGCCCGCTGCACAAACGCATGGACGCGGCGATGGCGACCGTGGAAGCGGCCTTCCGCGACAGCACGCTGGCCGAAGTGCTGGCCGACCCCAGTACGGCCAGCGTGCCGCTGTGCGACGGCACCGACCCGCAACCGCTCAAGCTGCGGCGCAAGGCGTAGCGGTCACTCGTCGTCGCGGCCGACGCGGTACATCACGTCCGTGCGTAGAACGTACTTCCGGCCGCTCACGACCGGCGCGCCTTCGTGGTACAGGTAGTGGAAGAACAGCAGCGCCTTCCCGGTCTCCGGCCGCACGCGGATCTCGGCCCCGTCGGGTAGCGTCAGCCCGTCGTCGTGGATGTAGATGACGGTCTCGCCGCCCTCACATGCGTCGTTCAGGTACACCATGAACGTGAACTGACTGCGATCGTCGTTACGGGCGAAGTGGCCGTCCATGTGCGGGCGGAACGTGTGGCCGGCGTCGTAGCGGTAGAACCGGAACCGCTCGTTCAGCGCGGTCGCCTCGTGCCCCAGGTACGGCGACGGCACGAGCGGCTTCGCCCGCGCCCACAGCTTTGCGGCCCAGTCGAAGTGGTCGATCATCACCCGCTCGTTGTTGCGGATCTCTGGGGCCATCACCGGCCCGCCGATGGTGGTGATCGGGGCCGCCGCGTACCCGGCCGCCTCCGTCACGCGCACGTACTCCGCGCACTCCTCCGGCGTGAGGAAGTCGTAGATCACGAACACCTGTTCGCCGTCGAGTAACTGCTTGCGCATCGCTCGCCCTCGTGAAAGGATCGGACCCACAACCCCGACACCTCAACCGGCGCGAAGGTGATCGCCGCTTCGTCATCTACTGCTTTTCCAACACCAGATCGACGACCCAGCAGCCGCGACGGTGAACCTGCGGGTTTTGTAGGTCGCGGTCGAGCGAGGCTTTGCGAGCGAGGCCCGACGGCCAGCACGCTTGGCGCATCTGCCGAAGGCCGCTTCGCAGACACGTTGAACGCGCTGGCAGTCGGGC
>SXHE01000344.1 GCA_005773755.1 Planctomycetia bacterium | reverse complement strand
GGCTTCGCCACCGGGAGCGCCTTCCCCTCGGCGAAGAACACGTTCAGCAGATCGGCCTCCTCGATGTCGTAGTCCGTCGAGTGACTCGTCACCTGCCCGGCGGCCTGAATGCGCGACGGCCGCGCCTGCCCCGTCGAAGCCGCGAGCGGCTCGGCTTTCGCCGCAACCGGCCCACCCGTGTTCGGCGCGAGCCACAGCTTCAGCACCTTCCCCCGGAGCCAGTAGTCGGCCCTCACGTCCTTGAACTCGGCCTTCTCGGTGAAGGTGAACAGGTCTTGCTCGCGGCCCTGATCGATCTCCTTCGAGTGCAGGAGCGCGGTCTGCCACGACGCGCTGAACGTGGTGGGGTTGGTGGCGGCGTCGTACAGGGCGATGCGCCCCGGCCCTCGAACGGTCGTCACGGCTTTGCGGTCCGGTCCGGGACCGGGTTCGCTCACGAGCGCCGCCGCGCGCTGCGGTTCGCCGGCGACGAGCACGTTGCGCTCGCGCACGACGGTGAGCGGCGAACCGGTGAGCACGGTGCGGCCCGCGCCCTGCTCGTGCGTCAGGTCTTGCCCGTAGGCCACGGTCGATTCGGCCTCCGACACGACCGAGAGGAGCCGGCCGGCGGTGTACGTCCAGGCGTGCATCTTCTTGATCGCGGGAGCGTCGGCCGAGCGGTTCGCCGCGGTCGCCCCGCCGTTCAGCTCCAGTTCGAGCACCTGACTGAACAGCGTGCTGGTGCCGCCGGTCGCGGGCACCTTCGTGACCTGTACGTCGTTGTGCAAGTTCGGATCGGAGTGCGGCACCACGTCGAACCGGGCGAGGGCTTTCTCGGCGTCGTAGGCGAACGGGCCGCGGGTGTCGATCTGGAGCAGCGCGCGGTTCATCAGCCGCGCGGTGTACGCTCCGGTGCCCACGTTTCCGGTCAGCGCGGCGAGCGCCGCCGGCGGCGGGGTCAGCGAAAACGAGTTCGAACCGGACTTCGGTGCGGGCGCGGCGGTCGACGCGCCCGGCGCGGGCGGGCCGCCGAACCCGGACTGACCGTTGTCCACCCAGAGGTGGACGAGCACCTGTTCGAGCAGGTCGATGCGGCGGACGCCGTTCAAGCCGCCGGTCGCGGCCTTCTTGGGCTTCGGCTGACCGGGCGGCGTGGGCGGCTCCAGGTACACGCGCAGGCCGATGGCGGTGACGGTCGGCGGCGGCGGGCGGCGGCCCGCGATGATGTCCGCGACCGCGCCCGGCGTGCGCAGGTCGGCGCTCTTGCCCGCGGCCGTCGCCGGCGCGCCGGTGCCGATCGCGCGCGGCAAGTTCTGGCGGTCCACGATCTCCACGTAGGCGTCCGTCCACAGGTCCGGCCCTTGCACGGGCGGCGCGCCGGGGGTCGGCTTCGTGTCGCGGTAGAACACCGGCCCGACGGTACGGATCGTCAACTGCCGGTCGCGGTCCGGGGACCGCTGGTTGGTCGTGATGTGAACCGTCCCGCGGCGCGGGTCCGGGAACGTCTGTTCGATGTCGCTGATGAGTTCGAGCCGCACCAGCTTCGCGGTCTTCATGTCGTTCGGGTTGGAAATCTTACGGTCGAACTCCAGGATGCCCTTGTCCGCGTGGATCGTGGTGATCTCGGGCACTTCGCCGGGCTTTCGCAGGTGCGCGGGCTTGGGCTTCCCGAACAGCGCGAGGCTGAACGGCGAGAGGGTGACGCGGTGCGAGTCCGGGTTGGCGGGCACCGGACCGGACGCGAGCACGACGACCGAGTCGCCGTTCAGGAAGGAGAACTGGTTGGGATAGTAGGCGTAATCGGTTTCCGGGGCCTTCGGGCCGAAGGCGTCCGCGAGACGCACCTGGGTCGGGGCCTGCGGGTTCTCCGGCGGGCGGAACTCGCCGTTGGAGGCGATCTTCATTTCGTCGGGAAGTTGCGGCAGGCCGTCGAGCCAACCGAGGAAGCGCGCGTAGACCGCGTACGCGGTACCGAACGCGAGGAAGCCGGCGAGCAGCATCAGGGTTCGCCGTGGCGTCAGCACAGGTCAGGGTCTCGGTGGTGAAGACGGGCCGGCAGCCCGTCCGACGTAATCAGCAACCAGTTCGTCCCAGCGGCCTGGCAGTTTCAGCAGCCACTCGATCGCGTCGCGAACGGCCCCGCGTCCGCCGGGCACGGCCGTCACATACTGAGCCGCGACCCGCGCTTCGGCACACGCATCGGCCACGGCGACTGCCAACCCGCACGCGCGGAACAGCGGCACGTCGGGCAGGTCGTCGCCGATGGCACACACCTGTTCCGGCCGAAGGCCGGTCGCGGCGAGCACCTCTGCGAGTGCCGCGCGCTTGTCGTCGCGCCCTTGCAGAACGGGCGCGATGCCCAGTTCGGCCGCGCGCCGATCCACCGCTACCGACTTCCGACCCGACACGATTGCCACCCGCTTACCCGCGGTGCGCCACAACTTCAACCCCGACCCGTCGCGCACGTGGAACCGCTTCAGTTCGGTCCCGTCGTCGGCGTAGATCACGCTGCCGTCGGTGAGCACGCCGTCAACGTCCAGGAGGAGAAGTTCGATGGCCGCGGCGCGGGCCGCGAGGTCGAGGTGATTCACTTTACGCGCTCTTGCGGTCGACGAGGCGAAGGGACGGGCGGGAATCGGTCGCGCCGGGGGCGGGGTCGAGTCCGATCAGGTCGGTAATGTCGAGCATTCCGATCGGTCGGCCGTCCGCGTCCACGACCGGCACCTCGCTGAACTTCCGCGCTTTCAGCACATCCAGCGCGACCGCTACGCGCGCGTCCGGCGACACGACCACGGGCGTGCGGGTCATCACGTCGGCACTGGGGGCGTCGATGGCCGCGTCGTGCCGGTTCTCGAACAGGCGGGCGAGGTCACTGTCGGTGAACAGCCCGGCGAGCCGGCCGTCGGCACTTACGAGCATGATCGCGCCGGTGCGCCGGCCACTGTGCCGCACCTTCGCGAACACCTCGCGCACCGTATCGGTTTCCGGGGCGATGCGCAGTTCGTCGCCGCGCCGCATCCAGTCGGATACGAGCGCGAGCTTCCGGCCGAGCGAGCCGGCCGGGTGGAACTGGGCGAACTCGTCCGCGGTGAACTGGCGCTGTTCGAGCAGCGCGAACGCGAGCGCGTCGCCGAGCGCGAGCATGACGGTGGTGCTGGTGCTGGGTGCGAGCGCGAGCGGGCACGCTTCGGTGATCGGGCCGTACACGATGGCGGCGTCCGCGGCGCGGCCGAGCGTGCTGGCCGCGCTGCTGGTGATCGCGAACAAACCGCTGGCGAGCTTCTTCAGCGGGCCGAGCAGTCGCACGAGTTCTTCCGACTCGCCGCTGTGCGAGAGGAGCAGGGCCACGTCGTCGGGGTGGATGCTGCCGAGGTCGCCGAGAACCGCGCGGGTGGCGTCGAGCGTGTAGGCCCGCGTGCCGGTCGAATTGAACGTGCCGACGGCCTTCTGGCCGACGTCCGCGGATTTGCCCACGCCGATGACCGCGACCCGCCCGCGGCAGGCGAACAGGGCGTCCGCGACCGCGGTGAACCCGTCGTCGAGGCGACCCGCGACCACGTCCAGCGACGCGGCCTCGGCGCGCAGCACGCGCCGGGCGTATGCGAGCCGGTCGAACGGCGGTGTGGGGTTCGTCATGGTGGCACGTCCCTGTGCCGGGCGCAGGTATCGAGGGAAGCTGAATAGCCTGCGCGGGAGCGAAATGCAAGGCGAACAGCCCACCACGTTTAGCGTTGTCGCCAAAGGCGACCCGGCGACCCCGAAGGGGTCGCCGCTAAACGAGGCGGCGCGCGAACGTCACTACTTCGCGCACTTGATGTCGTAGCACAGGAGAATGCCCTGATCGCGGATGTAGAGCTTTCCATTGGCGACGACTGGGTGCGCCCAGGTCGGCTTGTTCCCCGCGGCGGTCCGCTCCGGCTGGTCGAACCGGCCCTTCTCGACGTACTTCTTCGAGTTCGCCTCGATCAAGAGCACCGTTCCCTTTCCACCCTCGTTGCGGTGGTACAGGTGCCCGTCGGCGTAGGTGACGGAGCCTTTCGACGCGGACCCGCCGGGCGCGGACCAGACGATTGCGCCGGTGTTGAAGTTGATGCACGCCAGTTTGCCGCTGGCCTCGCCGTACAGGAAGCCGTCCACCAGTACCAACCCGCCGTGGTGGTTCTCCAACCGATTCTCGAAATAGACTTCCGTTGCGGTCAACTTGCCGTCGGCCTTCTCGATTTTCGCGAGGCCGCCGCCCTTGCCGTAGGAGGACGCTCCGAACACGTGCCCATCGTGATAGATCGGCGTGGCGCAATTGGCCGTGCCGTTGGCCGGGCGGTCGTACCGCCACAGGAACGCGCCGTCGGACGCGCCCACGGAGACGATGCCGCCGCTGACGAACTGGATGTACTGCTTCTGGCCGGCGATCTCGACGGCGATGGGCGAGGCGTAGTGCGCCCCGTCGCCCTTCGGGACCTCGGCTTTCCACACCACCTTGCCCGTTTCCTTTTCGAGCGCGACGAGAGTGTTCTTCCGACCCGGCGTACAGATCACGTTGTCGCCATCGATCAGCGGCGATTCGGTGTAGCCCCAACCCGGAATGCTCCCACCGAAATCTTTGACGAAATCGACAATCCAATCCTGCTTGCCCGTCTTGGCATCGAGCCGCGTGAGCTTGCCCTTGCTGCTGACCGCGTACACCTTGCCGCCGACGACGGTCGGCGTGCCGCTGGGGCCGTTGTTGTCGTTGATGCCGCGCGGGTCGTCGATCGGCGTGAACCACAATTCCGAGCCGTCGGATTCCTTGAGCGCCCAGACCCCGTCTTTCTTCTTGCCGCCGTCGGTTTCGCGAGTGCCGAGGCCGAATACGACGCCGTTCGCTACTGACGGTGTGCCGTATCCGAGACCGAGATTCGTGGCCTTCCAGACTTGCTTCGGCCCGCCCTTCTCCCACTCCTTGAGCAGGCCGGTTTCGGCGGAAACGCCGTCGCGCTTCGGGCCGCGGAACTGCGGCCAGTCCGCGGCGGTTGCGGTGGCCGCGAGCAGAAACGCGCAGGCGAGTAATGGGACGCGCAGGGTCATGGGAGTGAGTTCTCCAGGGAAGGATTGGCGGGCGGGGTAGGAGGGAAGTGGCAGTGTAAGCGAGCGCCGCGGGGTGTGGAACTCGAAAGCTGAGTTCTATACCCCGAGGCGCTGATGTTCAATCTGTGTTACGCCTTCGGTTTGCTGATGTCGTAGACGAACAACAGTTCGTACTCGCGCAAGATGAGTTTGCCGTTGGCGATGACCGGGTGCGACCAGACCTTGCCCTGGTTCGGCCGCAGCTTGCTCTTCTGGGGGATCGTGAACTTGCTGATCTCCTGATAGCCCTTCTCCGTGGCCTTCACCAGTGAGACAGAACCGTCGTTCTCGCTGTAGCAATACAGGTTGCCCTCCGCGGCGCTGACGGACCCCTTACCGATGCCGCGGTTGGTCCACACGGCTTCGTCGCCTTTCTTCAGGTCGAAGCACACCCAACCGGAGTTGGTGCTGTGGCCGTAGATGTAATCGCCGACCCGGACCACACCGCCGTGGTGGTTCTCGACAACCTTGTTCTTGGTGTACACCTCGGTGGCCTTCGTGCCATCACCGTCCTTTTCGAGCTTGAAACACTCGCAGCCCGCGCCGTACCCAGCAGTGAAGAAGACGTAATTGTCGAGCATCACCGGCGACGGGATCACGGCGGTGCGCCGCGCGATGCTACCGGCCTTCCACAACAGTTTGCCGTCGGACGCGCGGACGCCGAGGCCCGAAGCCATCGTCTGCTGGACGTACTGCTTCACGCCGCCGACATCTGCAACGATCACCGACGAGTACCCCGCCCCGTCGGTAAACTCCTTGCACTGCCACACGGTCTTGCCGGTCTTCTTGTCGAGCGCGATCATGCCACCGCGCCCGCCCGGTGTGCAGATCAGGTTGGGGCCGTCGACGAGCGGGCTTTCGCTGTAGCCCCAGTTGGGGATGCCACCGCCAAAGTCCTTGACCAGGTTCTTCGACCACTTGACCTCGCCCCTCGCGGTGCTCAGGCACACGAGGTCGCCGGTGGCACCCAGAACGTACAGGGAGTCGCCGTCGACGGTGGGCGTCGAGCGCGGCCCACCGCCCCAACCGTCGGCGTACTTGCCTGCTGATGTTGACAGGTCTTGCTGCCAGACCTTCTTGCCGTCGCTCGCGCTCAGACAGGTGACGAACTCTTTCGCCGTTTGCTTCGCAGTGCTCGCGCCCAGCGCGTACATCTTGTCGCCAACAACGGCGATTTGACCGTAACCCGTACCGACGGTTTCGGCGCTGGTAATCGACCACGTGAGTTTCGGGCCGCCGGCCGGCCACTTTTCGAGCAGCGACGTGTCGGCGGAGTGTCCGTCGCGGTTCGGGCCGCGCCACTGCGGCCAGTCGGCGGCGGTCGCGGTGGCCGCGAGCAGAAACGCGCAGGCGAGCATGGGAATGCGCAGGGTCATGAAGCAGCGTCTCCGTTGAGTCGGTTGGGGCGGGCAGAGTGGGAGGGAACTACCAGTTTACGCGAACGCGGCTGGGCCGCAATACCCCCCGCGCGCGGACGCACCGCAAGCGAGGTTCAGCAGATTGAACCCCGCCCGCGGTGCTTCGGTTACGCTCGTAGCTCCGATTACCAGCGACGGCCGTAGTACACGCCCGGCCCGTAGCACGGCCGCGGATGATAGCCGGGGCCGACGTACACCACCGGGGCCGGCCGCACAACCACCGCCGGCGGGGTCTCGTACACCACCGGCTGCGTCTCGCGCACGACCACGCGCCCCGGTGACACGGTCGGCCGCGACGCCTGCATCTCCGTAATCACCCGGTCCGAGACGCCCGCGTTCTTCAACATGTCCAGGTCCGATACGGTCAGGTCGAAGCCGCTGCCGGTCTTCCGAATCTGGTTGATGATGACCTGATCGTTGTGCTTGGCCTGCGCCATGCCGATGACGTCGGCGATGCCCATGCGCTGCTGCTGGTGGCGGGCGTCGGCCACGGCTTGGGCGTGGGCAATGTCGCTGGCACGCTTCTCGTCCTTGTCGGCCTGGTTGCCGATGAGCGCGCCGCC
>SXHE01000343.1 GCA_005773755.1 Planctomycetia bacterium | reverse complement strand
CAAGACCCCTCACCCGCCTCGAAGACTCGGCGACCTCTCCCCGCGAAGCGCGGGGCGAGGTGGGCGCGGCTGGCCTCTTCGTGTTGCTCAACGACGCGCTCAGCTTTGCGGTTCTACAACCGGGCCCACCTCGCCCCGCGCTTCGCGGGGCGAGGTCGCCGAGTCTTCGAGGCGGGTGAGGGGAACTACCTACACCACACCAGCAGCAGAGCGTTCCAATAGTGAGGGCCGCCAATGTGGGAGCGCCTACAAGCCGGTGAAACCTTCTGCGTCGATCTGCACGAGCCGGCGCGGGTCGCGGGGTCGCCCGCGGCGCTCTTGCCGGGGTCGTTCAACCCGCTACACCACGGGCACACCGCGCTCGCGCGGGCCGCGTCGGTTCACCTCGGCGTCGCGGTTCATTTCGAGCTGAGTATCGTGAACGCGGACAAGGCCGAACTGCCGCGCCGCGAGGTGATGCGGCGCGTGACGCCGGTCGCGGCGGTCGCCCCGGTGTGGATCACACGGGCCCCCACCTTCGCGGCGAAAGCGGCGCTGTTTCCCGGCGCGGCCTTCGTGCTGGGCTGGGACACGGCGGTGCGGGTAATCGATCCGAAGTATTACGATGGCGAAGCCGGGCGCGATGCGGCGCTGCGCCCGCTGCTCGAGCGCGGCTCGCGACTGGTCGTGGGCGGACGGGTGGACGCGAGCGGGGCGTTCCGCACCTGGGACGCCGGCGCGGTGGCGGCCGAGTTCGCGGCGCTGTTCGTGGCGCTGGCGGAAGCGGACTTTCGCGCGGACGTGTCCAGCACAGAGCTGCGCCGAAATGTGTAGCGCGACCCCACGAAGAGCCTACTTGCCCTCTTTCGGCGGGGCGTCGCCGGTCACGAGGTCTTTCAGTTTGCCGAAGATGCCCTTCTTCGGGGCGGGCGCGGTCGTCCCTTCCAGTTCGGCCAATTTGCGGAACAGCTCCTCTTGCTCCGCGTTCAGTTTCGATGGAGTTTCCACAACGAGTTGAACGAGCAGGTCGCCCTTGCGGCGGGCGTCGTCGAGCGCGGGCATCCCGTGGCCGGGCACGCGCACGACCGTCGTGTGCGTCTGGCTGCCGCGGGGCACCTCGACGTTGACCTTCTGACCGGTGAGCGTGGTCATCTCGACCGGGCCGCCGAGCGCGGCGCGGGCGAAGCTGATCGTACACTGGCAAATCAGGTTGTGGCCGTCGCGCTCGAAGGTCTTGTGTTCGCGCACGCGGACGACGAGTTCCAGATCGCCGCGCGCGCCGCCGGGGTCGCCGGCGTGGCCGCCCGCGGGGTAGGTGAATCGGATGCCGGTGTCCACGCCCGCGGGAATGTTCACCGTGACCGGCTCGCGCACCTCGACGCGGCCCGCGCCGCGGCACGCCGGGCACGGGTCGGTGATGACCGCGCCGCGGCCGTTGCACCCGCGACACCGCAGCCGCGTGGGGATGCCGAACCCGGTGTCCGCGACCTCGAACCCCTGCCCGCGGCACCGGCGGCACTGGGCCGGTTGCGTGCCGGCCTTCGCGCCGGTCCCGCCGCAGGTGTTGCAGTTCTGTTCCGAGGGAACGGTGAACGTCTTGCTCGTGCCGGTCGCGGCTTCGAGCAGGTCGAGGTCGAGCACGGCCTGAATGTTCTCACCGCGGCGCGGGCCGCGCTGCTGCTGGCGCTGCCGCCCGCCGCCCCCGCCGCCGAAGAAGTTGCCGAGGAAGTCGCCCAACAGATCGCCCAGATCGACGCCCTGACCACCGGACGCGGCCCCGCCCTCGACGCCCGCGTGCCCGTGCCGGTCGTACCGGGCCTTCTTCGACGCGTCGTTCAGGATCGCGTACGCCTCGTCCACCTCGGCGTACTTGGTCTTCGCCTCGTCGTCGCCGATGTTCCGGTCCGGGTGGTACTGCTTGGCGAGCACCCGGTACGCCTTGGTGATCTCCACCTCGGTCGCGGTGCGGGTGACGCCGAGAACCTCGTAGTAACAGCGCTTGTCGGCCATGTGAAAAGTGGGCAGTGGACAGTGGGCAGTGGACAGATCAGAATGACGTATCACCCATAATAGCTTGTGGGCAGTGGAGAGTGATTGCGGGGTTGACGCGCTTCACTGCCCACTGCCCACTGTTCACTGTCAACGGCTCGTTACGCCACGGCCCCGCTGACCACCTTCGGCTTATCCTTCTCCTCGTCGATGCGCGTGACCATCACCTCGGTCGTCAGCATCAGCCCGGCGATGCTGGCCGCGTTGGTGAGGGCGCTGCGGGTGACGCGGAGCGGGTCGAGCACGCCGGCCTTGAACATGTCCACATACTTGCCGGTGTTGGCGTCGAACCCGATGTTGGGGTTCTTCTCGCCCTGCTCGGTCACCTCGTCGGCCACCACCGCGCCGTCGAGGCCGCCGTTGGCCGCGATGGTGCGGATCGGCTTCAGCAGCGCGCGGGCCACGATCTCGGCCCCGATCCGCTCGTCGCCCTTGAGCTTGTCGCCCAGGGTCTCGACGGTGGGGATGCACCGGAGCAGCGCGACGCCGCCACCGGGGACGATGCCCTCGGCCACCGCCGCGCGGGTCGCGTGCAGCGCGTCCTCGACGCGGCCCTTCGTCTGCTTCATCTCGGCCTCGGTCGAAGCCCCGACCTTGATGATCGCGACCCCACCGACGAGCTTCGCGAGCCGCTCGGAGAACTTCTCCTTGTCGTACTCGCTCTCGGTCTGGTCCATCTGCGTGCGGATCGTCTTCACGCGGGCCTTGATCGCCGCCTCGCGCGCGTCGTCGGGCTCGACGATGATCGTGCAGGCTTCCTTCTCGACCACCACCTGATCGGCGTGGCCCAGCATCGCGAACACCTGCGGCTCCGGGCGCGCGCCGCGGGCGGCCTCTTGTTGGCTCGGCTCGCTCATGCTGTCCAGCGCGATCCCGCGGTCCTCGCTCACGAACTCGCCGCCGGTCAGCACCGCGATGT
>SXHE01000342.1 GCA_005773755.1 Planctomycetia bacterium | reverse complement strand
CACACTTGACCAGTAGTGACATAAAGTATAGTATGCGAATAGTGTGGGACAGGGGTGCGCCCCCTGGGACCGCGGGCGTCCCGCCCGCTGCTTCGCGAGGGTTGGGGCGATGCGATTCTTCGGAAAGTGGCCCGGCGCGCACAGCGGCGGGCGGGACGCCCGCGGTCCCAGGGCGCACGATCCGGGGGCCACGGACTCAGGAGCGGGCGACATTATGACGAGGGCTTGTTGTACTACATTCGTTCGATTTGCAACTTCGGGGGTGTCGCGGGCGGGCCACGTTCTGACAGGTGCTTGTTGTATTAGGTGGAAACGTTTTGCAACTCGCGCCCGGTTCGCTAAGGGCGCGGGAGTTGTGTAACAGGAGTGCGACTCGCCCACTTCGACCTTGTGCAACCGCGGCGCGATCCGCCCGCGTTGGGTCGCCAGTCGGTCGCGTCGGTGATGGAGTCGAGTGAAGCGCCGCCTTAGCGCCCGATGGGGCTTGGGCGGTCGATATACCCCTTCGGCCCGATGCGGTAGTCGTCTTCCGAGATGGACAGGCGCTCGCGCCCGCGCTTCTGCTGGTCGTCGATGGAGTAGATCGAGCGGCCCTTCTCATCGCGCGGGTCTGCGCGACCCTGCTGGCGCGATTCCAGCGGGCCGCTGAAGCGCCCGCACCCGGCCTGCGCCAGCACGACGATTGCGGCCAGGAGTAGCAGTCGGCGGCGCATGGCTCGTTCCTTCGATAAAGGCGGGTCCGTCCGTACCCACATTATCGCCCCGCGGTCAACGCCGGCTGAACGCGCGCCGGCCCGCGGGGCGCGTGAGCGCTTCGCCCGGTCCGCGCAGTCGGCACAACCCGCCCCCCTTGCGCCGGCGCGGTTCCGCGAGTCGCCTTGTGCGTGCTTGACGCGCTTCATACGATAACTTCGACCTTCCACCACACCCGCTTTCCGCCAACCGGTTGGGCACCTTCGCTCCGGGTTGGGACGCCCCCAGCTACGGGGTTCGCCGTCATGGCCACCGCCAATCGTCTGAAGAAGCTCAAAGAGCAGTACCACGAGTACCCGGACGACGTGTTCGCGGAATCGCGCATGTCGCTCCCGGACCACATCGAGGAGCTGCGCTACCGCATGATCGCGGCCCTCAAGTGGCTGCTGTTCTTCATGCTCATCGGCTTCGTGCTCGACGCGGTGGGCACCTCCGTCGGCAACGAGAAGATCGGCGTCGGAAAGCCGATGCTCAAGGTCATCACGGAACCGGTCGAGACGCAGGCCCGCGCGTTCTACAACCGGCGCAACGAGAAGATAGCGGCGGAGAAACTCGCGGAACTGACCGGCGGGAACCCGGAAGAGATTGCTGAGATTCGCAAGAAACTCAAGGACGGTGGTGACGACCCCGGCGTGTTGACCGCAGACGAGCGAAAGAAGCTGCTGGGCACACCGGAAGAAGTGCCCGTGTTGCTCCCGGTCAAAGCCTTCGTGCCGATCTTCGGCGACCCGAAGCCGGGCGCGCCTCAGAAGGTCGCGATGAAAATGGAGATGTACCCCGCGTACATCACCTACCTGAACTCGAAAGGCGAGGGGCTACTCGGCAACAAGAACTACATCACAACCCTCAGCGCGCAAGAGGCGTTCGTGGTGTACTTCAAGGTGTCCATCCTGTGCGGGATCATCCTCGCGAGTCCGTTCATCTTCTACCAGTTCTGGGCGTTCGTCGGGGCCGGGCTGTACCCGCACGAGAAGAAGTACGTTTACATCTTCTTCGTCCCCAGTTTGGTGCTGTTCTTGGCCGGGGTGATGCTGTGCCAGTTCTGGGTGCTGCCGGGCGCGGTGAAGGCGCTGCTCAAGTTCAACGAGATGCTCGGCTTCGACCCGGACATCCGGCTGCACGAATGGCTCGGGCTCGCGATCATCTTGCCGCTGGTGTTCGGCATCTCGTTCCAGACGCCGCTGGTGATGATCTTCCTGAACCGCATCGGCTTGTTCAGCGCCGGCGACTACCTGACGAAGTGGCGCTACGCCTGTTTCATCCTGGCCGTGTTTGCGGCGCTGGTCACGCCCACACCCGACGTGGTGACGATGATGTACCTCTTCGCGCCCATGTTTACGCTGTACCTGATCGGCATCCTGTTCTGCCACCTGTTCCCCGGCTTCGACCCGAACGAGATCGACGAACCGGAGCCGGCCGAGGAAGTGGCCGTCTGAGGAATTGCGGATTGTAAGACACGAGCGTGCACGCACCGCCTCATGTCTTTCTTCCCTGTCTTCAATCCGCAATCCGCAATCCGCAATCCGCAATGACACAAGACCCCGCGAAGCCGTGTGTGTTCCTGGTGGGTGCCGGTCCCGGCAGCCCCGGCTTGCTCACGGTTCGCGGGGCGGAAGTGCTCGCCCGCGCCGACCTCGTCCTGTACGATCAGCTCGTCCCCGAACGGCTCGTCGACCTCGCGCCGCCTACGGCCGAGCGCATGTGCGTGCGCGACCTGCCCGGTCAGCACCCGGACAAGTACCCACACATCCACCTGAAACTGATCGAGGCCGCGACCGCGGGCAAGGTCGTGGTGCGGTTGAAGGGCGGCGACCCGCTCATCTTCGGTCGCGGAGGCGAAGAAGCCGAAGCGCTCCGCGCCGCCGGGCTGTGCTACGAGATCGTGCCCGGCGTGAGCGCGGCGCTCGCGGCCGGCGCGTACCTGGAACTGCCGCTCACCCACCGCAACTACGCCAGCGCGGTCGCGTTCGTTACCGGTCACGAGCTGCCGAGCAAACCGGGCAACAAGCTCGACTGGAGGGCACTGGCCGCGTTCCCCGGCACGCTCGCCATCTATATGGGCATCGCCCGGTTACCGGTCATCGTCGCGGAGTTGCTGAAGTACGGGAAGCCGCCGGACACGCCCGCGGGGATCGTCGAGCGCGCGTCGGTCGGCGAACAGCGCTCGGTGTTCGCGACCCTGGGCACCATCGAGGACGCCCGCCGCAACGCCGGGCT
>SXHE01000036.1 GCA_005773755.1 Planctomycetia bacterium | reverse complement strand
GGTCGCCGCGCAGGTCGAGCGCCTGCCCACGGCCCAGACCCAACGGCCCGGTTCGTCCACCGGCGCGCCGGCCACACGGGTGACGCTGTTAACCAAGCGCCCGCGCCCGGTAGCCAAAACCGACTTCGGCAAGAACCTGACCGCGATGCTGGCCTCCAATCAGGGCATCGCGATGGCCGTGGTGCTGCAAGAGATCCTCGGCCCGCCCAAGAGCAAACAAACGAAAGCGTGACGCACGAGCGGCCGGGTTTACCCCGGCCGTCGTCGGTTGGTAAGCTCATCGCGGAGGGCACAGCGATGCATGACATAGAATGGTTGCGTTCAGCCGATTCGGTTCAGTTGCTCGCGCAGCTTAACCGTTCGCGGGGTGATCGCAAACTTCTGTTGCTCGGCGTTGCGTGTTGCCGGCGTCAGTTTGCGCTGCTGACAAGTCCTGACAGTCGGGCTGCGGTCGAATGGGCAGAACGATTCGCGGACGGGGAAGCCCAGCGAGACGAGAGATACGAACGTTTGGAATGGGCGAGTGAGGGTGCGGCGTTCCGGTGCGAGACGGCTAACGCACGCGACCGGTTCGAGGATTGCAGCGAAGAAACTCGCGGGCCTATCGCCGAATCGAATACTGATCTGGCTGTCGGCGCTGTCTACTTCGCGAACGCGCTGATGACGCTCGACACACATGAGCCGTTCGATCCGTCGCTTCGCGCGCACGCGCAGTTCCTCGTTGCACCAATCGTCCGCGACATCTTCGGCAACCCGTTCCGCTCGGTCGCGTTCTCCCCGGAGTGGCGCACGGGCACCGCTCTATCACTGGCGCGCACGATGTACGAGGCGCGCGACTTTAGCGCGATGCCGATCTTGGCGGACGCACTGCAAGACGCCGGCTGCAACAACGACGCCATCCTCGACCATTGCCGCGACACACAGCAAGTTCACGTCCGCGGGTGCTGGGTCGTCGATCTGGTGTTGGGGAAGGAGTGACGGTATCCTGCGAGTGGAGGTGAAACGATGTCCGTGATCGCAACCCCGCCGACTCCAATCAGTGCGACTACCCCGCCGCCCGTGGGCGGGCCGCGCCCGTGGCGCTGTACCCGCGAGCAGTACGAGAAATTCGTCGCCGCCGGGTTCTTCCGCGACTCGCGCTACCAGCTCATCCGCGGGGAGATCATCGACATGGGCAAGGAAGGGCCGCGGCACTTCAGTACGGTCGCCCTCGCGGTGCAGGTGCTCACGACCGCGTTCGGACCGGGGTACTTCGTCCGCAACGCCGGCCCGCTCGCGCTCGACGACAGCCAGCCCGAACCGGACGTCGCGGTGGTGGCCGGCTCGCCGCGCGATCACCTCGCGTCGCACCCCGTCACGGCCCTGCTCGCGGTCGAAGTCGCCGAAACTTCGCTCGCCTACGACACGAGGACGAAGGCGGAACTGTACGCCACCGCAGGGGTCGCTGATTACTGGGTGGTGGACGTGGAGAACCGGCAGCTACATGTGTACCGCGACCCGCAACCGCGGCCGGCTTTGGAAACAACAACTTACGCGACGCACCTGACGTTCGGCGCGGCCGACACCGTTTCCCCGCTCGCCGCGCCGACCGCGACCGTTCGCGTCGCCGATCTGTTGCCGTGAGGTGTAGCTTTCGCGCCGGCGATTCGCGACAATCGCTCCATGCCGCGTACACTCTCCCTCGCCGTGTTGCTGATCCTCGCGTCGCTCGCTCCGGCCGCGCCGCCGGACTTCGACAAGCAGATCGCGCCGCTGCTGGCGTCGTACTGCACCGACTGCCACTCCGGGCCGAAACCGAAGGGGAAGCTCGACCTGACCCGCAAGGCGGGCGCATCGGGCGCGATCGCGCCGGGCAAGCCCGCCGCGAGCGAACTCTATTCCCGCGTCGCGGCCGGCGAGATGCCGCCCAAAAAGCCGCTACCCGCGGCCGAACAGAAGCTGCTCAAGGAGTGGATCGAGAGCGGCGCGAAGTGGGGCACCGACCCCATCGATCCCTTCCGCTACACCACCTCCACGCGCGCCGGCTACGACTGGTGGGCGCTCCAGCCTGTGAAGCGCCCACAGGTTCCGCGAGGCGTCAATCCGATTGACCACTTCGTTGCAAGCAAGCTGAGTGACAAGACAGGAGGGGGTCAGGGGGAACCCGTGGGGGGTTCCCCCAACAAGCCGCTGTCACTATCGCCGGAAGCGGACCGCCGCACCCTGATACGCCGCTTGTACTTCGACCTGCTCGGCCTGCCCCCGACGCCGGAGGAAGTGGCCGCGTTCGTCGCGGACAAGGACGCCGGGGCATACGAAAAGTTGGTGGACAAGCTCCTAGCCAGCCCGCACTACGGCGAGCGCTGGGCGCGGCACTGGCTCGACGTGGTGCGCTACGGCGAAACCGACGGCTTCGAGCGCAACAGCCCGCGGCCGAACGCCTACCACTACCGCGACTGGGTCATTCGCGCGCTCAACGCCGACATGCCTTACGATCAGTTCGCGCGGCTGCAACTCGCGGGCGACGTGCTGAAGCCCGGCGACCCGGACGCGATCCGCGCC
>SXHE01000341.1 GCA_005773755.1 Planctomycetia bacterium | reverse complement strand
GCGGCCGCCGGGTCGCCGTACACCTCGACGAGCGCTTCGGCCGCGCGGACCCGCTTCGACGGGTACCCGGTGGTCAGTTCGTCGCGCACGCTGGCCTCGAGCGCCGCGGCCTGGGCCGGGTGCGCGCGCAGGTGCGCGTACACGTCGGCCCGCGCCGCGGCGGTGCCGGTGGCCCATGGGGTGAGCAGGTTCGCGAACGGGGGCGTATCAGACATGCGCGGATGAGCCGATACGAGAGACGCGGACGACGACGGGGCGAGGTGAATGCTACCACGGCAAGGGGCCGCGGGGAAGCCGCTGGACGGATGTTGACGCCAGGAAACTACGGAGTTACCATCGTCCTGTAGTCCCGTGTGGGTCCGACCGATACCGCACGTTAGGCGGTCGGAATAATCATCATATCGGCGGCTTACAGTCACAGCGGAGGGGCATGTGGGCGAACCAACGCGAACATATCGCCATCAAGCCTGCGGTGGCGAGACGGTAGTATCCGGTCAGGTTTTGCAAGCACTCGCCACGCCGTTCATGGGGCCAAGTCTGACCGAGTGCGCGGGTTGCGGGAAAACGGACCTCGTGAATAAGTTCGTCTGGACCCACACGGATGAGAACATCGACCAAGCCCAATCGCGCATCCGGCGCGGCCTTCCGTTACTTCTGCGCATCGTCACGAGCGTGACGTTCCTACTTGTCGTCATGCTCCTCGGCGTTGGGGTCGGAGTCGGGGTCGGGGTTTGGGATCGGTGGTGGACAGGTATCCTCGCAGGCTTCGGTGCCGTGACCGCGCTGATCGGCCTGAATCTCGGTGCAATGCATCTGCTCGCTCTTATGTACCGGATCAAGTTCGAGCAGTTGCTTTAGTGTCCGATGCCGAAACTGACGCCACACCGGACCCGGCCCGTGCCAACGGTTCTGGAACTTCGTGGCACGCTGTCGCGGACTGGGCCGCTGAGCTGTTGTGTTCGACCCGAAGGGCCTTTTTGTCGGAGGTCTGCGATGCCGATTTGGGGTTGGGTGTGTGTCGGGCTGGTCGCGCTCGTCGTGCTCGGGCTGGCGCTGATTATCTGGAGCGAGGGGCAGCGGGAGAAGCGGCTCCAGCGCGACGGGCAGACCGTCGTCGCGCGGGTCATCCTCGCGAACCCGAGCGTGTACGACGAGAAGCCGGCCGGGTTCGAGTTCGCGTTCCTCCTGTTCACCCGCGACGCCGACCCGTCCGAGGAGCACCTCGCGTTCCTGGCGCAGGTGGCCGAAGACCTAGAGGGCTTCGAGCCGGATGAGGACGACGAGGACGAGAAGAAGCTGGCGTGGGCGCTCGAGACGCAGCGGACGATGGGCGCGGTCGTCCGCGTCCCGGACCGGGTGACCGGCGGGCGCGAGGTGTACTTCGCCACCACGCCCGTCACCCGCCGCCTGCTGCCGGACGGCCGGCTGACGCTTGAGTACATCTTCCTCCGGGCCATCCTCAAAGACGACCAACGCGAGGTCGCCATGACCGGGTACCCGTCGGCCCGGCGCAAGCGGGAGTGACGCCGCCGCGCGATCAGTCGCCGCCGCCGTATTCGGGATCGCCGTAGCCGTCGTCGTCGGCGGCGCGCTTCGGCCACGGGATGCACAGCGGGGTCGGCGTCGAGACGGACACCGGCCCCGCGGCCACCGCCGCGACGGGGCGGGCCGGGATCAGTCGCAGTCGCACCGGGAGCGGGTCGCCGCCGGGCCGGTCCACCGAGACCGTCACCTCGCGCGCTTCCGCGAGCAGGAACCCGACCGGGACCACGACCTGGAGTTCACCGTGTTCGACAGTAGCCATCGCGTCACCTCCAAAAAGACATGAGACGAGCGAACGGTAGCGGACGCCAGAGAAGCTGGCGCGGGCACAGAACTGTGAAGGGCTGGGAGAGGTGTCCCGCCGTGCGAGTCGCGAGCGGGATACCTACCGAGGATAACGCCCGCAAGCCGGATGTCAACAGGCAAAGGTTGGTAGGGCGCGCCGGGCGGCGCGGGGCAGTTCCGACACGAGAACCGTAGTGTGGGGTATCGAAGGGGGCGGATGTGCGGGCCGCGTTTGTGCCCGGTTCCGCCGTCGCGGGGTGCGGTCGAACCGCGTGGGAAAGGTGGGAAAGGCGATGGCGAGTTGACAGGGGCAAAAGAACGGGGGGCATTCGCCCCCCGTATTGCCGGAACACTACTCGTCTTCGCTCTCCTTCTCCGGCTTCGGCTTGTCGCCGGTCGGCTTCTTGATGCCGCCCTGAATCAACGTCGCGCCGGACTCGTCCGAGGCCAGTGTCACCTGCACCTTATCGCCGGCCTTCAGGTCCGCGAGCTTCCCCTCCTTCTCGCCGATCATCACCTTGCCGCCCTGCGCGAGTTTGATGACGCGGTCGGTCTTCTCGCCACCGATGGTCACGCTCGTCCCATCGAGTTGTTTGATGACACCGAAGAACGTCTGACCGGAAACGGCCACCTCGCTGGCCTCGCGCGGCTGGCCGTCCTTCGCGGCGACCAGCGTGAAGGTGGCGAACGTTCCCTTCGGCAGGTCGCCGATCTTCACCGCCTTGCCGTCGACGGTGATCTTGGCTTCGGCGGTCAGTTTGACCACGATCTCCTTGCCGCCCTCGCCCTTGCCGACCAGGTTGACGGTGCGGGCGGTCGCGTCCACGCTGGCGATCTTGCCGCCGAACTTCAAGTTCTTCTCCGGCTTGACGCCGGGCTTCTCGCCGTCGCCGGGCTTGGTGCCGGCCGTGATCGTGAGCGCCGCGGACTCGTCGGCCTTCATCATCACCTGCACCTTGTCGCCGGCCTTCAGGTCGGCGAGCTTCGCGTCCTTACCGTTGACCGTCACCTTCGTGTCGGCACCGGCCTTCACCACGCGCATCTGCTTCTCGCCCTCGAAGGTGATGCTGGTGGCGTCCACCTTCGCAATCACCGCAATGAAGCTCTGGCCGGTCACGCGGACCTCGGTGGCGGTGGGAAGCGCGCCTTCCTTGCCGATGGCGATCACCATCGTGGCGGTCGAGTTCTTCGGCACGTCGGCGAGCTTCGCCTCCTTGCCGTCCACAAACACCTTCGCGTCCGGCGCGACCTTGAACATGCGCTCGACGATACCGTTGTCGCCCTTCACGGCGATCATCAGCGTGCTTTCCTTCGGATCGACGCTGGCGACCTTCCCGCCGCCCTTGCTGACCTTCACGGGCTTCTTCTCGCCGTCCGGGGCCGGCTTGACGGGCGGCTTTTCGCCGGGCTTCGGCTTCTCGCCGTCGGGGGCCGGCTTCGGCTTGTTGCCCTCGCCGTTTTGGTTGTTGTTGCCGTTCTTCTCGTTCGGGTTCTTCACCGGGTCGGCGGGAGCCGGCTTGGGCTTCTCGCCCGGAACCGGTTGGGGCTTCTTCACGTCGCCCGGTTGCGGCACCGGTTGCGGCTTCTTCTCGTCGGCTTGTAGGACGTACATCCCGAACCCGCCACCGGTGAGGGCGACGGACATCGCGACGACGCACAGCGTCTTCAGTTTGAGCAGGACCATGGAACGCAACACCTCGTTAGAGAGAGCGAGAACAGTTGAGGGAACGAACGTGGACGCACACGCGACCTCCGCACCAGCGGCAACCAGCGCCGGCGGCACCGCCGCTTGCAGCGTGTCCGCGGTCAGCAGGACGCCGAGCGCCGCGACCGGTACGACCACACCGCGGCGCGCGAGCCGGTCGCGCAGCATCTCGCGAGCGCGCGCCAGCCGGCTGGACACGGTCCCTTCCGGCAGGCCCAGGCGCTCCGCGGCCTCGACCTTGTTCAGCCCCTGCATCCCGCACAGCACGAGCGGGTCGCGGTACTTCTCCGGCAGAGCGTTCAGTTGCTCGTCGATGACCGGCAAGAGGTCGGAAGCTTCGTTCGACACCGGCGGGCGGTTGCTCGCTTCGGCCGCGTAAGCCTGTTCGACCTGCGTTCGGCGGACCGCCCGACCGCGCGCCTTGAGCGCGGTGCGATACGCGACCCCGTACAGCCACGGCGCGAGTCGGTCCGGGGGGCGCACCGCGTCGGCCCGCTTCGCGAGCACGAGAAACGTGGCCTGGAACGCATCGTCGGCCGCGTGTTGGTCGCGCAGCACGCGCTGGCACACGCCCAGTACCATCGGCCCGTGCCGGCGGACGAGCGAGCCGAAGGCGTCCTGATCGCGCTCGCGCCGGTAGCGGGCGAGGAGTGCGCCGTCACCGTCGCTCGCGATGTCGCGAACCCGGTCGAAGACTTTCCGCAGCGTATCGAGTTGGGCCAGAGCCATCGCGTTCTCCGTCGGCCGTCTATGTGTAATGCCGTGTGGCGGGGGAACGGGTCCGGGATTATTTGGCGGAACGCCAAGTCTACCAGGAAAGCCAGCGTGGGTGGTACAATTCGAGTATTGCCCGCGAGGAGAACGACACGATGGGAGCCGCCGACATGGGCCGCGTGCTGACCGAAGCCACGATCTACAACACCAGCGACCACGCCGACGAAAAGGTGGGCAAGCTGACTGCCGACAAGGTCCGGAAGGTCGTCGTTGCCGAGGCGCTTGTGGACACCGGGGCCACGATGTTCGCGATGCCGAAATCGCTCATCGACCAAATCGGACTGATTAAGCAGTACGAGAAGCGCGCGATGACCGCGGCCGGCTTGACGACCATTAACGTTTACGGCACCGCGCGCGTCGTCACCATGGGCCGTGAAGTGGCGACCGATGTTCTCGAAGTTCCCGAAGGCAGCCCGGTTTTGGTCGGACAAATCCCGCTTGAGGCAATGGACTGGGTCATCGACATGCGAAGCCACAAGCTCATCGGGAACCCGGCGCACGGCGGCGAACACATTCTCGAACTGCTATAACTTTCGCCATGAAGTACGTCATCGTGATCCCCGACGGGTGCGCGGACGAGCCGGTTGCGGAACTCGGCAACCTGACGCCGCTCCAGGCCGCGAAACTGCCCAACATGGACCGCGTCGCGCGGGCCGGTGTCGTCGGGCTGTCGAACAACGTGCCGCCGTCGCTCACCCCGGCGTCGGACGTCGCCACGCTGTCGCTGTTCGGCTACGACCCGCTCAAATACTACACCGGTCGCGCGCCGCTCGAAACGGCCGCGATGGGCATTCACATCGGCCCCAACGACTGGGCCGTCCGGTGCAATCTGGTTCACGTTCCCGACGGCACGATGAAGGACTTTACCGCCGGGCACATTTCCAGCGAGGACGGCGCGCCACTCATCAAGGCGCTCCAGCACGAACTCGGCGGGAAGGAAATTGCCGGCGGCACCATCGAGTTCCACGCCGGCGTGCAGTACCGCAACATCCTCGTCTGGCGCGGCCACTCCGAAGCTTCCATCCTCGAAGGCACCACGGCGCAAGCCCCGCATGACATCCCCGACAAGCCGGTCGCGGACTACCTGCCGCAAGGGCCGGGGGCGGAGGTGCTGATCGAACTCATGGAGGCGAGCAAGCCGATCATCGCGGCGCACCCGGCCACGCAGAAGCGGATCGCCGAGGGCAAGAAGCCGGCCACGCAAATCTGGTTGTGGGGCCACGGCAAAGCGCCCCGAATGCAGCCGTTCGCTCAAGTGTACGGCGGGCGCGGGGCGATCATCTCTGCCGTTGACCTCGTGCGCGGGGTCGGCGTTTTACTCGGCTGGCACCGGATCGACGTGCCCGGCGCGACCGGCTACCTCGACACCAACTACGCGAACAAGGGCAAGTACGCGATCGACGCACTGGGCGCGTTCGACCTTGTGTGCGTTCACGTCGAAGCGCCGGACGAAGCCTCGCACGAGGGGAAGGCCGCGGAGAAGGTGAAGGCACTTGAGCAGATCGACGAGCACATCGTCGGCCCGCTGCTGGACGCCCTGCCCCGCTACGGCGCGTACCGGGTGCTGGTCGAACCGGACCACCGCACGACGCTGCGGACGCGGGCGCACGCGCACGGGGCGGTGGCGTTCGCCGCGTGCGGCACTGACATCGCCCCGAACGGCGCGCAACAGTACGACGAGCCTACCGCCGCAACCACCGGCCTGAGCTTCGACCCCGGTTGGCAACTGATGAACTGGTGGCTGGGGCGCGGCAAGTGAGGAGTGAGGAGGCGACCGCGCCACTCGTCCAATAGAGTACCGACACCGATACCCGCGGAGATACCCATGAAATCGCTGTTCACGCTGATCGGCAGTTGCGCCCTCTTCTTCTCCTTACTCCCCACCCCTCACTCCTCACTGGCGCAGGCCCAGGAGCCGAAGGCGAAGAACGTGACCGTGCGCTGGTACGGGCAGTCGTTCTTCCAGGTGACGGACTCCGCCGGGCGCGTGTTCGCCTTCGACCCGCACGCGATCCCCGCGTTCGGCCGGCGCATGGTCAAGGCCGACTTCGTCATCGTCTCGCACATCCACGACGACCACTCGCTGGTCGAGATGATCGACACCGGCAAGGTGAACGAGAAGACCAAGGACCCGGTCCGCATCCCCGAATCGGACGTGTACCGGGGGGTGATCCTGAAGAACAACAAGCAGGACTGGAAGACCATCGACGAGAAGCGCGGGGCCACCCGCGTGCGCAACGTGACAACCTACCACGACACCCAGAACGGCCTCACGCGCGGCAAGAACAGCGTGTTCATCGTTGAGGTGGACGGCATCACCGTCGTTCACCTGGGCGACCTGGGCCACGAACTGACCGCGGACCAGGTGAAGGCCATCGGCAAAGTGGACGTGCTGATGATCCCGGTCGGCGGCATCTACACGATCAACGGTGAGCAGGCCCAGAACGTGCTGAAACAACTGAAGCCGACGATGTTCGTGTTCCCGATGCACTACGGGATGAAGGACTTCGACGAACTGGCCGGGCCGGAAGAGTTCCTCGACGGGCTGAAGAACGTCAAGAAGCTGCCGCTCACCAACGAGTTCGTGTTCGACGCGACCGCCAAGCCCGCCGACCCGACCGTCGTGATGCTCGGCTGGAAGAAGGACGAACCGGTCGTGCCGCCGAAAGACCCGAAAGGTCCGAAAGACCCGAAGAAGCCGTAGCGCGCGGGGCGCGGGCGTGTCAGCGCGAACGGGTCGTCGTCGAGCGGGGCGCTCGGCTGCGGCCCGTTCGCCGTTGTGTTCTTCACACTTCGCTCACTCTCGCAACCTCCCGTTGCACGGCGCGGGGCGCGACGTAAGATGGGTGCTATTCGCTTCTCACCCGGCTCCCCGCTCGTGCGGGAAAGGCTCCCCTGATGGCCAAGTCTCCCGACCGCGCGGACCCGCCCGCCTGGAAGCTGCCCGACGCCTTCGAGACCTACGGCGTCAAGAACTGGGGCAAGGGGTATTTCGGGATCAACAAGCACGGGCACGTCACCGTCCACCCGGACAAGGACTCCGAACGGGCCATCGACCTCAAAGACCTCGTCGACCAGATTCGGACGCGCGGCATCCAACCGCCGCTGCTGATCCGGTTCACCGACATCCTGAAGCACCGGATCGGGGAGATCGCGGGGGCGTTCGAGAAGTCGCGCACCGAGTACGGCTACACCGGGTCGTACCACTGCGTGTACCCGATCAAGGTGAACCAGCAGCGGCACGTCGTCGAAGAGGTGGTCGGGTTCGGCAAGGACTACGGGTTCGGCCTCGAAGCCGGCAGCAAGCCGGAACTGCTGGCGGTGCTGGCCCTCACCAACGGCCTCGACACGCCCATCATCTGCAACGGGTTCAAGGACGACGAGTTCATCAAGATGGTGGTGCTCGCGACCAAGATCGGCAAGAAGATCATCCCGGTGGTCGAGAAGTTCAGCGAGTTGCGGCTGATCGCCAAGTACGCCAAGGTTCACGACGTGAAGCCCGCCATCGGCGTCCGCGCCAAGCTCTCCTCGCGCGGCCACGGGCGCTGGGAGCAATCGGCGGGCTACGGGTCGAAGTTCGGCCTGTTCTCCTCCGAGATTGTCGAGGCCCTGAACTTCCTGCGCGACAACGGCCTGGAAGACTGCCTCAAGCTCATCCACTGCCACATCGGGAGCCAGGTGGGCAGCATCGGGCACATCAAGACGGCCGTCACCGAACTAGCGCGAATGTACGTCGAGCTGGTGCGCGCCGGCGCGGGGCTGGAGTACATCGACGTGGGCGGCGGCCTGGGCATCGACTACGACGGCTCGAAACGCAGCCGCGAGTCCAGCGTCAACTACAGCCTCGAGGAATACGCCTCCAATATCGTCTTCCACGTCAAGCGCACCTGTGACCACGCCGGCATCGAGCACCCGACCATCATCACCGAGGCCAAGACGATGGTGACGCAAACCGATTTGCAGACCGAGCAGTTGCTGGATGAAATTCACCGGCAACGCGAGCGCGCCCGGCAGGAATACGCCCGCACCGCCAGCGCGCGCGGTCGGCTGGAATCGTCTG
>SXHE01000340.1 GCA_005773755.1 Planctomycetia bacterium | reverse complement strand
CTCGTCGGTCGCGCTACTTCCCGAACAACTCGCGGTTGTCGAGTTCGGGCACGCGGAACGGCGTGGCCTCCTCGTCGAAGTACAACATCAGCTTCCGCTTGCTGGCGTCGCCGGTCTTGAAGCCGTCCACGAAGGCCGCGACCCGCTGCTTGGCGGTGCCGTGGTTGAAGCTCTCCGGGTGGTACTTGCCGCCCATCTTCTCGCGGATGCGGTCGTCGCCGATCGACTTCGCCGTCGTCATCGCGTGTTCGATGTCGCCCGGTTCCACGAACTTCCGCTTCTTGTTCGCGTGGTGCGCCCACACGCCCGCGAGGTAGTCGGCCTGGAGTTCGAGCCGGATCGAGTACTCGTTTTCCTGTGGTTTCTTGCGCTTGGCGTCGGTCCGGGCCGAATAGCCGAGCAGGTTCTGGACGTGGTGCCCGACCTCGTGGCCGATCACGTAGGCTTGTGAGAAGGGGGCCTTCGACGCGCCGAGCGTCCTCTCCACTTCCGCGAAGAACGTCGGATCGAGATACACGGTACTGTCGGCCGGGCAATAGAACGGGCCGACCGACGACGGCGCGCTCCCGCACCCCTTCGTATCGACGGCTTCGGAGAACAGCACCATCTTCGGCTTGCGGTACGCTGGGTAACCGTTGGCCTTGAACTGCTCGGTCCACACTTCTTCCGTCAGGCCGAGAACCTTTTTTCGGCGAACTCCTGGTAGCCGTCGGCCGGGGGCGCGCCCTGCTGCCCGCCGTCGCCAGGGCCGGTCAGCTTCTTGGTGTCGAGGCCGAAGACGAGGCCGAGAATGGCGACCAAGATGCCGGCCCCGCCACCGATGGCAAGCCCGGCCTTCTTCATCCCGCGGCGGTCTTCCACGTTGTCGCTGCGCGGCGCGTCGCCGAGTTCCATCGGTGTGACTCGTTGGGGGTAGGTCGTGTGTGCTCAAGCGTCCGTCTTGATGCTGGCGGCGTGCCTCTGCAGGTCTTCGAGATCGACGAACTCCAGCGCGTGCATGTGCGTGGCTTCGAGCACCACGGGGCACGCGAACCCGGCTTCCAGCGACTGCTTCCACCGGGTGATACACACGCACCAGCGGTCGCCGGGGCGCAGGCCGGGGAACCCGTAGGCCGGGAACGGCGTGCTCAGGTCGTTGCCGATGTACTGCTGGTGGGCCAGGAACTCGGCGGTGACGTGGCAGCAGATGGTGTGCAGCCCCTCGTCCTCCGCGCCGGTGTTGCAGCACCCGTCGCGGTAGAACCCGGTGAGCGGCTTCATCGAACACGTTTGGAGCGGACCGCCGAGGACGTTCTTCGCGGTGGACGGCATGGTGATAACCTCCGGGGTGATGTGCGGAGGTCAGTGTAGCCGAACGGCGACCGGGCGGCGCGACTACCCGCGCGCGAATGCCGACGCGACGAGCGCGCGGACCGCGGGCGCGTCCATGATGAAGGTGTGCAGCGCGGGGACCAGCACAGGTTCCGAACCGGGGACGCGCGCCTCCTCGACGGACACGAGACCATCGTTCGGCTCGTTACCGAAGGGCGCGAACCGCCCGCGAATGCCGCTGGTGCCGGCGACCGCGGTGAACGGATAACTGGGCGCGGGCAGTGCCGCGTAGGTGTCCGACGACATCAGAAACCGCGCGCAATCGCGGGCGAAAACACGGAACGGCGGGAACCAGTCCCACGCGAGCCGGGCAAAACGCGACGGTGCGGCTGGCGAACCGAGCGTGACGAGATGATGCACGCGCAGCGAGGGCACGTCGGGCAGCACGTTGCGTAGGAACACGCCGCCGAGCGAGTGCCCGACGAGGCCGACCGGTTCGTCCCGCGCCGCGAGATCGCGCAGCACGCGCACCAGCCGCCGCATGATGCGCGGGACGTTCTCGAAGGTAGACGAGTAGCCGAAGAACCGCGTGCGGTGCCCGCTCCGGCGCAGAAACGCCGCCATCCCGAAGAGAGACAGCGGCGTGCGGCCGAGACCGTGGACGAGGAGCGTTTGCATGGGGGGAAGAACCTAACCCCCCAACCCCCTGCCCTCTTAGGAAGGGGGAGGAAGAGGGCGGTCTTGTTCTGGCTCCCCCTGCCCTCTTAGGGAAGGGGGTTGGGGGGTTAGGTTTCTTCGGGCTTACGAAGGCAGCAAGTCCTTCACCACGTCTTGTTCTTGCAGCAGTTCGTCGAGCGACTTCTTGAACTTCTCTTGACCGAAGGCGTCGAGCTTCAACCCCTCGACCACCTTCCAGTTGCCGTCGCCGGCGGAGGTGCAGGGGTAGCCGAACACGAGACCGGCGGGCACGCCGTACTCGCCCTTGGAGACGATCGCGGCGCTCGTCCAGTCGCCGGCCGCGGTGCCGCGCACCAGCGTCTTGACGTGGTCGATGGCCCCGTTTGCGGCCGAGAACGACGAGGACACTTTTGT
Source organism: Planctomycetia bacterium (assembly GCA_005773755.1). GTDB lineage: Bacteria > Planctomycetota > Planctomycetia > Gemmatales > Gemmataceae > Gemmata. The sequence goes on along the minus strand of SXHE01000340.1, from coordinate 1,377 downwards.
CGTGTCGATGATGAACTTGCCGCGATCCTGTGTGTTCGGGACGAACGTGCCCTCGAGCCACGCGCGATCCGTAATCACGCTGGTGGCCGGCTTGCCACCGATCTTGGCGTTGGTGAAGTCCGGGTACTGGGTGTTCGAGTGGTTGCCCCAGATTGTCATGCAGGTTATCTGCTCGTTGCCCACGCCGGCCTTGATGCCGAGCGCGGAGACGGCCCGGTTGTGGTCGAGCCGGGTCATCGCATGCCACCGGTCCGCGGGCACGTCGCGGCCGTTCTTGTAGGCGATCAGGCAGTTCGTGTTGCACGGGTTGCCGACGACGAGGACGCGCACGTCGGAAGCGGCGTTCTTCGCGATGGCCTGCCCCTGGCCGACGAAGATCGGGCCGTTCTTGCGGATCAGGTCTTTGCGCTGCTCGCCCGGCCCGCGCGGGGCCGCGCCGACCAGCAGCGCGTAGTTGCACCCGGCAAAGGCCTTGTTCGGGTCGTCGGTGATGACGACGTCTTGCAGCGTGCTGAACCCGCAGTCTTGCAGCTCGTACATCGCCCCTTCGAGGTTCTTCATCGCGGTCGGCGCGACGGAGGCGGGCAGTTCGAGCAGTTGCAGGATGACTTTCGTTTCCGGGCCGAACACCTCGCCGGACGCGAGCCGCACGATCAGACTGCTGGACACCCGACCGGCCGCACCGGTCACGGCCACGCGCACAACCTTCGACATTGGGAACCGCCTGTAGAGGGAGGAGAGTGAATCGGTTACGAGGCTATAGGTAGCGACCGCGAGCGCGCGCGGCACTGGAATCGTCCGGCGCGGCACATACCCTAACCTGTGAACGCGCATTCCGGTCCCGCGGCCCTTTGCCGCCCTCTCCGCCCGGTGCGCCGCTTCGTATCGGAGATTCTTGCGATGGCTGTGAAGGTCGGCATCAACGGGTTCGGGCGCATCGGCCGGCAGGTGTTCCGCGCGATGGTCGAACAGGGCGCGCTCGGCAAAGAAATCGACGTGGTCGCCGTCAACGACCCGATGCTCCCGGCCGATAACCTCGCGTACCTGCTCAAGTACGACTCCACGCAGGGCCGGTTCAAGGCCGACGTGAAGGCCGACGGCGACTCCATCGTTGTGAACGGCAGCAAGGTGAAGGCGCTGGCGCTGAAGGCCAAGCCGGAAGAGCTGCCGTGGAAGGAGTACGGCGTCGAGTACGTGCTCGAGAGCACCGGCCTGTGGACGAACGCCGCGGACGCGAAGGGGCACATCGCCGCCGGCGCGAAGAAGGTCGTCATCTCGGCCCCCGGCACCGGAGACGACATCACCGTCGTGATGGGCGTATGGACAATGTGTGGGACAGCGAGACGGAGATTGTATGGGCGAGCGTGGTGAGCTTCT
>SXHE01000339.1 GCA_005773755.1 Planctomycetia bacterium | reverse complement strand
CGCCGCCCGCGTGGATCGAGAACTTCGATGCCTGCCGACCGGCGCGGCGGACCGGGGCAGGTTCCTTGAACGCAGAACCTCGCGTCCTTGCCCAAACGGCCGATCACCACGTTGGTGGGGCTGTGCAGACCCACGGGAACACGCCAGCCATGTTGAGCCACAACCGCAAGCGCACGGGCACCGACTTCGTCGAGCCGGACCTGCCCATCACGCCGATGTTGGACATGAGCTTCCAGTTGCTCGCGTTCTTCATCATGACGTTCAAGCCCGCGCCCACCGAAGGGCAGATCGCGCTGACGCTGCCGAAAGACGAGGGCGGCGGCACCTCCACCAACATCAGCGCCATCGACGAGAACAAGCCGATCCACTTCATCTTCCGCGTCGAGGCGACCAAGGAAGGGCAGATCGCGTCGATCAACGTCACCCAGGAGGGCAGCGCCGCCGCCGCGACCGAACTGAAGGTGGGCGCGCGCAAGAACGAAAAGGGCGACCCGACCATCGATCTCGCCCAGGAGTTCGCGGCCGAGATGCGCGAGCGCCAGGCGCAAGCGGCGCGCGAAAAGAAGACCGGCAAGGCCACACTCGAAATCGGCAACAAGCTGCTACAGGGCTACGTCGTCCAGTTGGTCGACGCCGGCGTCCGCAACGGGTTCGCCGACATCTCCCCCGTGCCCGTCGAGAAGAAGGACCGCTGAGCCAAGACACAAGGGGCCAATCATGTTCGGCTTCCGCCGCAAGCGCGCCGGCACGGATCACGTCGAACCGGACCTGCCCATCACCCCGATGCTGGACATGAGCTTTCAGTTGCTCGCGTTCTTCCTCATCACCTTCAAGGCCGCGCCGACCGAAGGGCAACTGGCCCTCGCGCTGCCGACGGCCGACGGCAAAGGGACCGTGCCGGCGAAACTCGACCCACTGAACAAGCCCGCGCACTACACCGTGCGGGCCACCGCGACCGACAGCGGCGCGATCGAGTCGCTCGCGGTGCTCGAAGAGGGGGCCGCCGCGCCGCCGCGCCAGTTGGGCGCGAGCGTGGCCGCGGTCCGCGACGAACTGACCGCATACCGCGCGCGGCTCCGGGGCGAGGGGCGCGAGGGCCGGGTCACTCTCGAACTGGACGAGAAGTTGCACCAGGGGTTCGTCGTCCAGTTGCTCGATACCGGCATTCGGGCCGGATTCGAGAACATTACCCCGCTTCCGCTGGACGCGGCGCGGCGCTGACCGCTCGCGCCCAAGTGCTTGCGGCGCTTCGAGATTCGCGCTGTTGACCGTGGCGACCCGGCGCGGGACAATACCGGAGTCGGATAAACCGGCGCGGAACTCGGAACTTCTGCCGGTGTTGGGCGTCGAATGGAGTGTTGGAGGAGCGTTCATGTCCGTCCGGTCCGCACCGCCGCAACACCACAACCGCCGAACGGTCCGCTGGGCCGCGCTCGTCGGCTTGTGCGCGGCCACCTGCGGGCTGATGGCGAACTTGGCGATCGCGCAACCCAAGTCGCCGACGAAAGAAGACGACGTCGGCAAGAACCTGGGCAAACTCGACCCGAACAACCCGGTGCCGGCCGACGGCCCGCGCCGGCCCTCCATCGACAAGTTCACGTTCGACTCGAAGTTCGCAATCTACAATCGCGTCAAGGACTTCGAGCCGGTCGCAAATGAACAGCAGAACCCGGACGAGTATCAGGCGTGGTGTGATGTCGTGCTGCACGCGAAGCGGTTCCCGACCGCCGAACTCGAACAGGCCGGTGCCCGCGACCTGACCCCGATCGACCTGTTGAGGTCCAACCGGTCGCTGTACCGCTACGAGTTGCTGCGGTTCGACGGTAAGGTGGTGTGCGCCCGCCGGTTGCCCGCGCCGAAGTTCTTCACGGACAACCCGCAGACCGGCATCAAGGAGATGTACGAGGTCCGGTTCGTGCCGGTCGACGACTCGCCCCGGACCCCGGTTTCGATCGTGTTCCTCGACCTGCCCGACGCGCTCGCGGCCGTGAAGCAGAAGGCCGAGCGCGAGTGGCTGGACGTGCCGAACACCTGGATCGGTGCGGCCGGGTTCTACTTCAAAACGATGAGCGCGCCCCCGGAACTGGGCGCGACCCCGGTGGGCGTGCCCCTGCTGGTCGGCAAGAGCGCGACGGTGCTGCCCGGCCCGCCGGCCCCCTACGGCACCGACCCGACCGCGCTCGACCGCGACGTGCGGTTGTACAAGTTCATCAAGGACGAAGCGAAGATGATCCGCGCCGCGCCCGGCGACTACGACTGGGCCGAGGTCGCGGCGTACAACCGGGTCATCACGCACGCGCACCGGTTCACCGCCGAGCAACTGGAAGAGAAGGCCCTGACCGGCGTGAGGTTCGCCGACCTGTTCGAGGAAGTTCGCCGCGACTACAAGTTGAAGAACGTGAAGTTCGAGGGCCGGATCATCCGCCTCAAGCGGATGGAGACGAACCCGGACCTCAAGGCCGCCGGGATCGAGCAGGCGTTCGAGGCCTGGCTGGTGCCCAGGGACGAGCCGCGCGGGAACCCGATCTGCGTCGTGTTCACCGAACCCGTGCCGGGCCTCGAACCGGGCGAGCGCGTCAACAAGTGGGTGACGTTCGCCGGGTTCTCCTTCAAGAAGATGCGCTACGAGTCTGCGGAGGACGACCCGAAGAACCCCGGCAAGAAGCTCGACAAGTACGCCCCACTACTGATCGGCAAAGGCCCGATCGCGCGCCCCGACCCGGAGCGCGACAGTACGCTTACCTCGGGCGCGTTCGTGAAGTGGGCGATCATCGCCGGCGTGCTGCTGGTGCTGGGCGGACTGCTGATTACGCGCTACTTCCGTCGCGGCGACCGTCAGGCCCGCGCCGAAATCGACAACGTGCGGGGCCGCAACCCGTTCGACCCCAACGCCCCGAAGCCGACCGAAGTGCCCGGCCCGACGCCGGCGACCGAACCGACGACTCAGTGATTCACCCGATTCTTGTGATGTAACCTTTCCGCGCGGCCCACGCGCGGACGACCCGGAGGAGATGACCCGTGAGTGACAAAACGGAAGCGAAAGCGGCAGCCGCGGCGGTGATCCGCCGACTGGAGGCGTCCGAGGAGACCTCGCAGGAACGGCTCATCAAGAAGCACGTTCCGGCGTGGGTGGTCAGCGGCGCGGTTCACGTCGCCGTGATCGCCCTGCTGATCCTCGTCCTCGGCACGAAGGACGGTGTGGCCAAGCCGCAGGAGAAGGTGGTCGTCACCAACGCGGAGAAGGCCGAAGACCCGAAGGAAGAGAACCTCACGAACGAGGACCTGGGCGTGGACTCGAAGATCGAGTTCAACCTGCCCGAGATCGAGCGCGTGGACAAGATGACCGTTGAAGAGAAGGTGTCGGACGACAACATCGGCATCCCCAACACGCCCACCACCGACACGCAAGCGTCGGCCCCGCCCGGCCTGGACACGAAAGAGTTCACCACGCCCGGCATCGCGGGCACCGACGGCGCGCTGATCGACGGTGGCGGCGGCAAGAACGGCTCGTCGCTGTCCACGCTGCCCGGCCGCAGCGGGGCGACGAAGGACCGTCTGATCCGCGAGGGCGGCGGCAACAAGGACAGCGAGCGCGCCGTGGCCCTGGGCCTCGCGTGGCTCTCCCGCCAGCAGAAGAACGACGGCGGCTGGGAGTACGACCAGGGCAGCAAGGAAGAGCGCGCCTGCGCCACCGGCATGGCGCTGCTGCCGTTCCTCGCCGCCGGCTGCACGCACAAGCCGTCGAAGGAGAAGGGCGACGAGAACAAGTACATCAAGACCGTGAACGGCGGGCTGCTGTTCCTGATGAAGTCGTGCGCCACGAGCGGCCCGAACGCCGGCCGCATGAGCACCAACACCTACGCCCAGGCCATCGCCACGATCCCGCTGTGCGAGGCCTACGGCATGACCAAAGACCCGGTACTCCGCTCGTACGCCCAGGTCGCCATCAACTACATCGTCAAGATCCAGGGACCGAACGGGAGCTGGGGCTACGGGGCCAACAGCAACGGCGACACCAGCATCGTCGGCTGGCAGGTGCAGGCCCTCCAGGGCGCGAAGCTGGCCGGGCTGGTCGTCGACGATCGCGCCATCAAGAAGGCGATCTCGTTCTTGAACCTGGCCGCCGGCGGCTCGCGGAAGTCCATGTACGGCTACGGCGACAGCGCCGGGGCCGCGCCGGGCACCCCGCTCACCGCGGTCGGCCTGTTGTGCCGGTACTACATCGACGCCTGGGGGCCGAGCCACCCCGGGATGATCGACGGCGTCGCCGGGCTGGTGAAGAACCCGCCCAAGCCCGCCGGCGGCGTCAGCAACATGTACTACTACTACTACGCCACGCAGGTCGTTCACTTCTACGAGGGTGAGGACTGGAAGAACTGGAACGAGGGGCCGAAGGGCGCGGACGGCGTTCGCAAGAACGGCATGCGCGACTGGATGGTCAACACCCAGATCAAGACCGCGGACGATCCCGCGAAGCTCGGGAGCTGGAACCCGGAGGCCGGCTGGTTCGGTTCGAGCTGCGGT
>SXHE01000338.1 GCA_005773755.1 Planctomycetia bacterium | reverse complement strand
TCGCCCCGGCTTTGCGGGGAGAGGTCGCCGGCCGCTTTGGGCCGGCGGGTGAGGGGTCTAAAGGCGTTCACCACAAAGAGAGAGGTATCCAGAAAACCCCTCAGAATCCAATCACTTGCAGCAACTTTGCACGTCTGACATCGCAATCGTGAGGGTAGACTAGATCACTTGCCTTGAGGGTGTCCGAGTCTCTGAATCAACACAAGGAACGGAGCGGCTGATGCGAAAGTTCGCCGTCGATAAAGTGGAGGTGACTCTCCTCGCGGAACAATCGGCGGCATCTTGGGGTGGTCCGGGTGGAGCTTCGGTTGTTGGCACAGAGGTGCGGTATCGCGTGTGTGACGGCAACTTCAATCGACGGAAAACATGGGAGATCGCTGTCAGGATTCCGAACTCGAATGACGGGGCGATGGTTCAACCAATCAAGGTGCCAGCATTGAAGCTGTTAGGTCCGTTAGATCACAGCTCTGTTCTCTTCATGCCAACGTCGCGAAAGGGATACCGCGGCTGGTACTACTGCAAGCTCTTTATCGCTGACGCGAGTGGGGAAAAGAACCGCAAAGCAATACCTGGGCAGAAGAGGGGAAAACTTCCGAAGTGGTTCAAACCCCTGCTTTGGCGGGTGCGTCATAAGGAGACTGTCGCAAAGACCGCTGGCACCGACGGGCGAAGCCTCGTCGTGCTCTGTCGCCCGAACGATCACGAAAAGATGGTGCAGCTTTTCCTCGCGATGCGAGCGTGGGTACTCGTGGCGCGCTTCGAGGCCGCTGCGGACTGAAGCAACATCTCCCACACCATCTGTTCAGGCGAAGCACCGGCAAGCTCACGCCGCGCCGCTCGCTTTTCGCTTCTCTCGGTCGGCTCTCCGGGGTACGCTCAACACCCCCACCACTCCCCGGAGTCCTGCCGATGCTGCACTCACGTCGCGAGTTTCACGCCAAGCTCATTGGCTCCGCGATCACGTTCTCGCTGCTCGAAACGCTGTGGGCACGCGACCTGTTCGCTGCCGACGCCAAGCCGACCATCGCGAAGTGGATGGCCGAGTTGGTCGCGATGAGCAAAGACCTCAAGGGCCAGAAGTTCACCGACCTCCAGTTCCAAACGAAGATGGAAGACCTGTACAAGCGGGTCGATCTCGCGGAGCTGTGCTCGCTCGTCAAACTCGACGACTTGGAGAAAAGGAAGCTGCCCGACAACGGGGCCGCGAACTTCGGCTTCGACCTGTCGAAGGTGGACGGGCTGCCCGCGGACGTGGGCTTCGGCAAGCAGATCTTCGCGTGCAAGAAGGGCCGCAGCATCGTGCCGCACGGCCACGCGAACATGTGTACCGGGTTCATCGTCCTCAAGGGCAAGTGGCACGGCCGGCACTACGACCGCGTCGAGACGAAGGCCGACCACTACATCATCAAGCCGACCATCGACAAATCCTTCGGGCCGGGCGAACTCTCGACCATCTCGGACCACAAGGACAACATCCACTGGTTCGAGGCGACCAGCGACACCGGGTACATCTTCAACGTGCACGTGATCGGCTACGACAAGACGATCAAGGAGAGCGGCGGCCGGCTGTACGTCGATCCGCAGGGCGAGAAGCTCGCCGGCGGCTTAGTGAAGGCCGCGAAGATGACCAGCGCCGACTGCCACAAGAAGTACGGGTGAGCCTCGGAACAGAAGGCAAGGGCGACGTTTAGCCGCGACCCGAAGGGGAGCGAGACCGACGCGGAGTGAGAAGTCACAATCCAACCTGTTGAGGGCGACGATGGCTGAACTGATGTGGATGGTCCGCGCGGGGCAAGGCGGTTACCTCGTCGAAGATTTCGCCAAAGGCTTCGTGGCAATCGGTTGGGAGGGAATGGGTGATCTCACGCCTTTCACGACGCGCGAACTCCTCCGCACGCGATACGACCAAGTTCGTCCCGGCGAACCTGACGGACGCGCGGTGAACGCCGTCGGGGTGATGCACAAGTTCCGCTCCGTCGTGAAAGTCGGCCACAAGGTCATCAGCTACGATCCGCAAGAGCGCGAATACCTTGTGGGAACGGTCGTCTCCGATTATCGCTTTCAACCCGGCGTTGTGCCCGACTACGACCACGTTCGCAACGTGACGTGGGGCGGACGAATCAGCCGCGATGGGTTGACCGTCGGCACGCGGAACAGTCTGGGTAGCACGCTGACGCTGTTCCAACTTAACGACGAGGTCGTCACGGAGATTCTCGCTGCGCTCCAGAAAGGCAAAGGGATCGTCTCGGACGACAAGCACGCGGAAGAGAAGGCGGAACTCGACCAGCTCAAAGAGGAGACGGTGGAGAAGTCTCACGAGCTGATAAAGGACAAACTCCTCGCCCTGAGCGATGAGGACTTGGAGCGGCTGACGGCGGCCATCTTGCGAGCGATGGGTTACAAAGCTCGGATCACGCCCAAAGGCCCTGATCGCGGCGTTGATGTGATCGCCTCGCCTGACGGTTTGGGACTGGAGGAGCCGCGCATCAAGGCAGAGGTCAAGCACCGCCCTAAGACGGCGATGGGGTCGCAAGAGGTTCGTAGTTTCCTGGGCGGCCTTCGGACTGGCGACCGCGCCCTCTACATCAGCACAGGCGGCTTCACAAAGGATGCGAAGTACGAAGCCGATCGCTCCAACATTCCGATCACGCTGATAAACCTCGACGAACTCGCAACGCTCATCGTGACTCACTACGAGAGCTTCGACACCGAAGGGCGCGTACTGCTTCCGCTCACGCGCGTGTATTGGCCTGTTGAATGAGCGCGCCGCTCGCGAAGGAAATCAATGCTGGCCGCGCTCCGCAACACCACGTTTCGCTCGCTGCGGCACCCCGCGTACCGGCGGTACTTCCTCGGGCAGATCGTTTCGTTCGTCGGCACCTGGATGCAGTCGGCCGCGCTCATGTGGCTCATGTACGACCGCACCGGCGATCCGCGGTGGCCGTCGTGGTTGCTCCTCGCGCAGATCGGCCCCACCATCCTCCTCGGGCCGTGGGGCGGGGCGCTCGCGGATCGGCACCCCAAGCTCCAACTCGTTCTCACCACGCAAACCTGCTTCCTGTGCAACGCGATCACACTCACGGCGGTCGTGGCGTTCGGGTTCGCGTACCCGTGGCTGGTGCTGGCGCTGGTCGCGGTGAACGGCGTCGTTCAGGCGGTCGATCTTCCGGCGCGGCTGGCGTTCGTGCCGGACCTGGTGCCGAAGGAAGACCTGATCAACGCGGTCGGGCTGAACTCGCTCGTCTTCAACTCCGCGCGGATGATCGGGCCGGCGCTCGCGGGCATGCTGTTTCTGCTGGCGAACGCCGCGAAGCCGCTGCTGCCGGACGGCGCGCACCCGGTCACGGTCGGGGCGACGGCGTGCTTCGCGCTGAACGCGATCAGCTTCCTCGCGGTGCTGCGCGCGTTGCGCGGCATTCCTGAACCGCACACGACCGCGAAGCCCGCGCCCGGTTCGTCGTGGGACGGGCTGCGCTACCTGCGCGAACACCCGACGATGGGCGGGATCGTCGCCCTCACGTTCGTCGTGTGCGTGTTCGGCTGGCCGGTCGTGACCGTGCTGCCCGCATACACCAAGATGCGGCTCGGCCTGCGCGAAGACGCTTACAGTTTCCTGCTGAGTTCGCTCGGCGCGGGCGCGCTGACCGCCGCGCTCGCGACGGCCACGTTCGGCAATACCGCCCGGCGCGGGGCGTTCATGCTGGTGGGGGTCGCGGTGTGCGCGTGCGGGCTGACGGGGTTGGGCTTCGCGGACCGGCTGTGGCTGGCGAGCCTGTGCTGCGCCGCGGTCGGGTTCGGCCTGATCCTGTACCTCTCGACGGGGCAATCGACGCTGCAACTGGCCGTGCCCGACGACAAGCGCGGGCGGGTGATGGCGCTGTGGGCGATGACGCTCAGCGCGAGCGGCCCGCTCGGTCACCTGATCGCGGGGCAAGCGGTCGCGACCCTGGGGGACGTGGGGCCGGTGCTGTTCGGCATGGCAGCGGGCGCGGGCGCGGTCAGCCTCGCGCTCGCGGCGCTGTTGATTGGGCGCGGGTTGAAGCGAATACCATGATGGCTCACCCCGCTGTGGACGCGGGCGGCGCGCCCGGCGGTTCCGCCGCGCCCGGCTCGCTGATGCCGGCGTCGGCCTTGCGGTACTCTTCGCGCTTCTTGTGCAGCGTGTTCCGGTTGATGCCCAACCGCTGCGCCGCCTTCACCTGATTGTCGCCGCACTCGCGCAACACTTCCTCGATTAACTCGCGCTCCAGACCGTCGACAAGGAACTCGCTGAGCGTGAGCGCGTCGGACCGCGGGGCGCGCATCCCGGCGCGAACCAGCGCCTGAATTAGCGCCGGCACGTCGGTGGGGGTGCCGCCGCCGCGCGGCCCGCGAATCACCGGCCGCGCGCGCCCGAACCGCAACAGGTCGGCCGTGATCGGCCCGCCGTCGGCGAACACGGTCAGCCGCTCCAGCGTGTTCTCCAGTTCGCGGACGTT
>SXHE01000337.1 GCA_005773755.1 Planctomycetia bacterium | reverse complement strand
GAGCGCGAGCAGCGCGTCCGCGATAGCTTTCCGCATGGAAGTTCTCCCGATAAGAACTGTGAAGTGTCGGCGGGTGCCGAAGAGACGTGCGAACCGCGGCCCTACCCGAAGGGTGGGTGATAGTATACGGGAGTAAAGTAAAAATGGGGAAAATAGTTGACAAAATGCCAGTAGTCACCCAAAGTGGTATTGGCGGGCGGATTTCAGGCGTGCGAACGGCACAGTTCAGCAGCGGCGGGGCGCTGTGCGCTATGGGTTGCCGAAACGAATTATGCCCCGCCGTCTGCTTCAGTGCCGGGTTCGGCGCGATCCGGTCGATCGAGTGACGATTTCAGTTCGACCTCGTAAAAGCAGTGCACCTGACCGACGCGATAGCTGACGCGGTCGCCGCCACTGATGCGGTCGCCGTTGCCAAGTCGCATGCGCTGCTCCGCAGGTACCGTGCTTCTGTTCAAGCAGCAGCAGTTGTGCGGTGCAGAAAGCCACCAGTCACCATCCGTTTCCGAGGTGGGCACCCATTCCAAGAGGAACTCGAACCGGTATCGGCAACCGGCGACGACGAGGTGCCGGCACCCACGCGGGGTCTGCGGCGAGCGGCCGACCCACGTGGGCAGATCGGTGATGAGCGCATGAACCTGACCGGCATCGAGCCCGGCGATGACAGCCAACGTGAAACGAGCAGGTTCGCTCATGGTGATCTCGGTGTTGGTTCCTATCGCCAAGAGCCCTTCTGTGGCCAAACGACCAAGCTCAGCAGCCCGGCCCGCGCCGAACTGCTATGAGCCGGGGGAACCAACATCGCGGGCCGGGTCAAGTGCCGCGCCCGGTCCGGCCTCCGCGGCTCATCCGATGCGGAACCAGACCGACTCTCCGCGCTGGTTCAGGCCGATTCCCGGGTGCATCTCGCCGGTGCTGAGATCGCGGAGGACGAATCCGCCACGGTCGCGCACCTCGCCGCACAGCGCCTCGATGGCCGGGTCGTCGTCCGGCCAGTCATCCGGGTCGGTGAAGTACGGCCGGAACCGCTCGAACTCTGGGGACTCGACCAGAGTGCCGTAAGTCCACGGGAAGTCGTACTCGCCGGCGTCCGCGATCCGGGCGACCACCGCGCCCCCCAACTCTAGGTGCCAGCGGACAGCCTCTGCCATCGAGCGCCCTCCCGCAGCCAAACTTGGGAGTAACTAGGCCAAGTGACCATCCTCTGACGCTGCGGGCAGTGCAACCGATCAGGAGAAGTCGCGACGCTTCTCAGCCGCAGAGTGGCGGACGACTCTACTTCGCTTCCAGCAGGGCCATCACGAGGGCCTGTTCCATCTCGGCGGCTTTGAACCCGAAGGGGCCGCGGCCGCTCTTGTAGGCCACCTTGCCCGCGCCGTCGAGCACGTACAGGCGGCCGGGCATCCCGCTGTAGCCGTGGCCGACGCGGTCGTCGATCTCGTCCACCAGCACCGGGTAGCTCGGCTTCACCTTGTCCGCGAACAGCCCGCACACCTTCACCCGCTCCTCGAAGGTCGTGGGTTGCTTGACTGCCACGCCGACGCGCGTGTTCGACTCCATGATCCAGCCGTCGGTGGGGTGCGCCTCGCGCACATAGACCATCACGAACGTGGCGCGGTCCTTGTAGCGCTGGGCGAGCGCGTCCACTTCCGCCGCGAGCGCGCGGAACGGGCCGCAAGTGAAGTTGCCGAACACCAGCACCACCGGCTTCGGGCCGACCAGCTTCGAGAGCGTGACCGAGCCTTTGCCGTCGAGCGTCTTGAGCGTGAAGTCGGGCGCGGCAGCGTTCAGCTTCGGTCCCTCGTGGATCGAGCCGAGTTCCCCCGCGTACAGCCCGTTGATGAGCATCTCGATGGTCGGGGCGTCGCCGGGGATGAACCCGCCGGGGCCCGTGGTGAGCAGCGCGGCACGCAGGTCGTCGAGCGTGACGTGATCCTTGCCGTTCGCGGCGCGCTTGAAGAACGCTTCCATGTCGGCCTGGGTGAGCTTGCCGTCGCCGCGCGCGTTGATGCGGCGGAACGTGCGCGTCACCATGCCGGACTGAATCACGAACGGGTTGCGGTCGGACCAGTCGAAATCGCCGGCCACGATGCGCCCGTCGCCGTCGCGGTCGAGGCGCGCGAAGTCGGCCACTGAGCCGCCGAACTGCTTCGCGCCGATCGCGCCCTTCGCGGCGTCAACCTTGTGCTTCTCCGCGAGCCACTTCCAGTCGTAGCGCGTTTCGGCCGGGCCGAACCAGCCGCCGCCGGTCATCAGTTGGCCGCGCAGGATGGTGATGAGCATCTTCACCGCTTCGGGCCGCGTGGCCGCGGGGTAGTCCTTTTCGAGCTGGTCCGCGACCTTCGCCGCTTCCTTCGGGTCTTTGAGCGCGGCCGGGTCGAGTTTCGGCAGCTTCGGCGGCGGGGCCGTGCCGGGCAACTGATCGGCGCGCGCCGCGCCAGTCACGAGCGCCGCGAGGAACAGAGCGGAAAGGAACTTCATGGGAGACTCCGAAGGAAATGAACGGACCCGGTCCAGCGTGCTGCTATGATACGCGCCCAGATCGAGCAGCATTCCGCGCGCGGCGAACTGTTACCCGGAAAGCGGTGGAACCGGCGCGGCGCGCTGTGGTACCCTCTCCCGCACCCGCCCCAAACCTGAGGCCCCTATGCGCCCCCTCTCCCTGCTCGCGGTCGCGCTCCTGTCGGGCGCGGTCGTTGTCGGTGCGGACGATCTCACTGTCATCAAGCCCGGCCCGAAGGCCGCGTCACCGCGCAGCTACCTGCGTGCGCACCTGCTCTCGGAGTGCGACAGGCACTTCGGCCTGCGCAAGGCCGAAGTCGAGAAGCTGAAGACGCCCGCGGACATCGCCGCGCGGCAGAGGGCCCTGCGCGCGAAGTTCGTCGAAGCAATCGGCGGGTTCCCCGAAAAGACACCGCTCAATGCGAAGACCGTCGGCACGCTCAAGCGCGAGGGCTACACGGTCGAGAAGGTGATCTACGAGAGCCGGCCCGACCACCACGTCACCGCGAACTTCTACCTACCGGCCGGCAAGGGGCCGTTCCCCGGCGTGCTGATGCCGATGGGCCACAGCCCCACCGGGAAGTCCGATTCCGCCCAGCAGCGCGCCGCGATCCTACTCGCGCAGAACGGCATCGCGTCGCTGGTGTACGACCCCATCGGCCAGGGCGAGCGGAGCCAGCTTCTTGACAAGATCGGCAACCCGGCGATCAAGGGGAGCACGAGCGAGCACACGATGGTCGGCGTGGGGGCGATCCTCGTCGGCCGCGGCACCGCGAGTTACCGCATCTGGGACGGCATCCGCTCGCTCGACTACCTCGCGAGCCGGCCGGAGATCGACGCGAAGAAGCTCGGCTGTACCGGCTGTTCCGGCGGCGGCACGCTCACCTCGTACCTGATGGCCCTCGACGAGCGCATCGTCGCCGCCGCGCCGTCGTGCTACCTCACCAGCCTCGAACGCCTGTTCGCGACCCTGGGACCGCAGGACGCGGAGCAGAACATCACGGGGCAGGTCGCGCTCGGAATCGAACACGCCGACTACATCTTCCTGCACGCGCCGCGGCCGACGCTGATTCTCGCCTCCACGCGCGACTTCTTCGACATTCGCGGAACGTGGGACACCTTCCGCGAGGCGAAGCGCGTGTACACGCTGCTCGGCGTGCCGGAGAAGCTGGACATCATCGAGGCCGACGCCGGGCACGGCTACCCGAAGGCGCACCGCGAGGCGATGGCCCGGTTCATGTCGCGCTGGCTCAAGGGCGAGGACAAAGCGATTGTGGAAGGCGAGATCGCGGTCGAGAAGGACGCGGACCTGCGCTGCACGCGCAGCGGGCAGGTGCTGGACGACCTGCGCGGCAAGTCGGTGTTCGACCTGAACGCGGCGCTCGCGACCGAGTACGCGAAGAAGCGCGCCGCGCGCCAGCTCCCGCCCGACGAGTTCCTCGACGCGGTCGGGAAGCTGGTGCTGCCGGACACGATCCCGGCGTTCAAGGCGACCGAGGCCGGCGCGGTCGAGACGGACCGGTACACGATCAACAAGCGGGTCTTCAGTGCCGGGTTGGGAGTTCCGGTTCCGGCGCTAGTGTTCGAGCCGAAGGCCGAAGTGCCTGCCGCGCCGCTGCTCGTCTACGTCTACGATCTGGGGGGCGCGCCAGTCGCGGAATCGGCCGGCAAGGTCGCGGGCGGTCGACGAGTGATGACCGTCGATCTGCGCGGGTACGGCGAGACCGCGCCGGGGGTCATCAAGGATGGGAAGCCGCCGACGTTCGGCGTCGAGTACAAGGAGTCGTTCCTCGCCCTGCACCTGAACCAACCGCTCCTCGGTCAGCGGACCGCCGATTTGCTCGGCGTCATCAACACTACCCCGAAGGAACAGGGCGTCGAGCTCCTCGGCCTGGGTGCCGCCGGGCCGGTCGCGCTGCACGCCGCGGCGCTCAACTTCCGCGTGAAGGCCGTCACCATCGACGCCGGCCTCGTGTCGTGGGACAACGTCCTCCGTACACCGATCAGCACCAACCAGTTGGCGAACGTGGTGCCCGGCGCGCTGAAGGTGTACGACCTGCCGGACCTCGCGGCGAGCATCGCCCCGCGCCCCCTGACGATCCGCAACCCGGTCGACGCGGCGGGCAAGCCGCTCACGAAGGAAGCGGCCGAAGAAGCCTACAAGCCCGTGCGCGAGGCGTACAAGAAGGCAAAGGCCGACGACAATTTCAAGCTCGTCATTGCCGCCAAGTGAGGGCCGGCGCGGTCACGATTGAGGGGCGGCGCGGCGGGCGACGTTGATGACCTCGTCCAGCTTCGAGAGGAACCGCGACCGGTCCTTCGCGCCCATCGGGGCCGGGCCGCCGCGGGCCTCGCCGGTGGCGCGGAGTTCGTCCATCATGTCGCGCACCCCGACCGCCTCGCCGATGGTGTCCGCGGTGAACAGCCTGCCCTTCGGGTCGAGGGCGACCGCGCCGGCGGCGACGCACCGCGCGGCCAGCGGCACGTCGGAGGTGACGCAGATGTCGCACGGGCCGATGACGCCCGCGATCCAGTCGTCGGCCGCGCCGAACCCGGTGCGCACGACCAGTTCGACGAGCGCATCGGCCGGCACGCGCATGGTGCTGTTGGCGACGACGAACACCTTCATCGCGTACCGCCGCGCGACCTTGTACGCCTCGTCCTTGACCGGGCACGCATCGGCATCGATGTAGAGTGTGAGCATGATAATCTCTCGTAGGTCGCAGTCGAGCGAGGCTTTGCGAGCGAGGCCCGACGGCCAGTGAGCAAATCGGATCTGCCGAAGGCGCACCGCAACCGGGATGCGTGAAGACAGTTGGCAGTCGGGCCTCGCTCGCAAAGCCTCGCTCGACCGCGACCTACACTTTGCCCAACACCAGATCGCACACCCAGCAGCCGCGAACGTGCGGCCCACCCACGCGGCAGTGGTTTAGCACGTCGTCGTTGTCGCACCCCGCGTCTTGCAGCGCGTCCGCCAGAATCGGCATCGCGCCAAACTCGCGCGACTCGTACATCGTGCGCGCGAGGGCAATCGCGGTGTCCGTGCGCCACTCCGGGGTGCAGGCAACGGGTCGAAACGGGTTCCCGAAGATGTCGCGCACGAGGTCGGCTTGGTGGCTCAACTCTCTGGCGAGTGGCTCGTTTCGACTTTGATCGCGTCTGAACGCCAGACGTCCGGCAGCTCTCCAAACTCGACCAAGCCACCCCTCCTGAACTGCGACTACCGGAGACATGTGCCGCACGGTGTGTTCGACAGAAAGTCGAGCACTGAAAATGGCTCGATACGCCATTCCTTCACCGGACGTACCACGGATACATCGTCCCGTGTGCCCATCGACAAGCATCTCGGTGTCGTTGAGGAGCGCTGCTATTGCCGCGTTCGGAATCCCACACGTCTCGACTACTGCCCACAAGTGACTGCGATCTTCGCTATGAACGATACCGCCCACGCTCTCCAATAACGATATCAAGCAGTTCTGTCGCTCATCGTCAACCGCCATGCCGTCGGCGTATCGCTCGGCAACGTCCATCCCAATTCGCTCCGGCTCTGAGAGCGAATCCGCAGCGCGTCGACAAAATGCGCACGCGGCCAATCGAGGTTTACGATCACCTGTCCGCCCGCGCATTGCTTCGAGTAATTGAGCGGGATCGTCCGTGTTCGGCCATTCTGCTTCAGTCGCAGCCCCCCACGGATCGCGGCTATCGTACATGATGCTCACCCCTTGATCTTGAACCTGCACACCAGCGGGCGGTGATCCGACGTATCATCCGCGATCACCTTCGATTCGAGTAGTTCCCAGCCGGCCGGGGCGAAGATGAAGTCGATGCGCTCGGCCCGCTTGCCCTCGAAGAACGTCGGCGGGCCGTCGAACGCGCCGGCGAATTTGCCCGACTCGCGGATCAGCTTGATCGAGCGGTCCTCGGGGCGGTTGTTGAAGTCGCCCGCGAGCACCGCCGGCCGGTCGCCGACGTAGTCGAGTAACTGCCGCGTCTGGGCCTCGTTGTTGCGCATGTCGAAGGAGTCGTTGTGCAAGGCGGCCATCAGCACCGGCCTGCCGGCGAACTCCGCGGAGACGAACAGCGCGCGGCGGTTGTTCTGCGTCACCCAGAACCGCTTGCGGCCGACGAGGTCGATGTTCGCGACCGGCGCGAGCGGCGTGCGCGAGAGGATCGCGTTCCCGCCGACCACCCGACAGAACGGGACGCCGACGTTGTAATTCTCGCCCGTCGCGACGTGGGGCAGCCCGCACTCGCGCGCCAGGAACGCGACCTGATCGACGTTGCACGGGGCCAGTTCGGTGAGCGCTTCCGACAGGAACACGACGTCCGGTTGCTCGGCGCGAATGACGGCCGCCATTTGGCGGAGCTTGGCCTCGACGTTGGCGCGAGTCTCGAACTTCAGCCCGCCCTTGTGGGCGAAGCCCTTGGCGATGTTGTAGCAGACGAATGTGACCTCACCGGGCGCAGACCGCGACGGCGCGACCGGCACCTCCGCGAAGTGCCGCACGCGCGGCGCGCCCCGGTCCGCGAGGACGAGGCCGTTCAGCGCGAACAGCGCGACGAACAGCAGCGGCAGTGCCACAACGACCCACAGCACGCGACGCCTCCTGCGACTCATAGCAATCCTCTCAGCGCGTCACGCCGCGCGCGCCTTCCGCTGCCGGTGGTACTTCAGGCCGGGTACGAAGAACGAGAGCGCGGAGACCGCGCCGAACAGCAGCACGTTCACGTCCGGCACCAGCGGCATCACGACCGCGCACGCGAAGTTGGCCGCGCCCCACACGTAGAACCGGCCGCTCAGGATGCCGGCCTTGAACACCATCACCATGCCGGCGGCGACCGCGACCGCCGGCGACAGCGTCAGCGCCGGCAGCGGGATCAGCCACTCGATCCAGAACATCGCGATGCTGGCGCACACGCCCGCGGCCCAGGCGTGCGCGATCTGGCGCTCCACGAACAGCACCGGCCCGGCAGCCTTGCGCAACTGCCACAGCACCGCGCCCCACGCCACCAGCCCCACCGACCACATGCCCATGTACCAGACGTGGTGGTTCAGCCCGCTCCATTTCATCACCTGTGTGAGCAGGCACAGGAGGAAGATCATGGCGCTGTGCCACATCCACAGCTTGCCCCAGTTTTCGAGCACGTCCGCGTGGTGCGTCTCGCGGAACACGCGCGCGAGGAAGAACCGCAGGCCGCTGGGGGCCGCGGCCACCGGTTGCCCGGCGGCGTACGCTTCCAGGTCGGCCGCGAGCGCCGCCGCAGTGGGGTAGCGCAGGTCGGCCGGCTTCTGGAGGCACTTCAGGCAGATCATTTCGAGTTCGCGGTCGACCGTGTGGTTCAGGTCGCGCGGCGGCACCGGCTCCTGTTCGAGCACAAGCAGCAGCGTGTCGACCGGGTGCGCCGCCTGAAACGGCGGTCGCCCGGTGAGCAGTTCGTACAGGATCGCTCCGAGCGCGTACACGTCCGCGGCCGGCGTCAGGTCTTTGCGCCCCGCGGCTTGCTCCGGGGCCATGTACGACGGCGTGCCGACCACGGCCCCGGTGCGCGTCAGGCTCTCGGAGTTGTCGATCTTCTTCGCGAGTCCGAAGTCGGACACCTTCGGTGTCATGGCGAACGGCCGGGGTGAGCCGG